>JAUNRO010000341.1:1560-3416 GCA_030544185.1 Propionibacteriaceae bacterium
GACGTCGGCGGCAGGGCTGGGGGTGCAAGATCAGACTGGCGAGGCTCTGGATCCATGGCAGGACTTCATGTCTCGTCCTGCCGAGTACTTTGCAGCCCTGAATGAGTTGGGAATCCATACAGAGGATGAGGACAAATCCCACGGCGATCTTCCGGAGGAGATTGTCGAGGCCGTCAGGGCCCTGTCTCTTGATGGCACCTTCTTCTCTGGGTCGCTGCGCGGCTACCAGAGTTTTGGGGCTCGGTTCGCACTGGTACAGAAGAAGGTCATCATCGGTGACGAGATGGGCCTCGGCAAGACGATCGAGGCACTGGCTGTGCTCACGCATCTTCGGGCCAAGGGCGCACAGCACTTCCTTGTGATCTGTCCGGCTGCGGTGGTCACCAACTGGATGAGAGAGGTCAGCTCGAAGACGAAGCTCCCGGGGCATCGGATTCACGGGGCGTCGAGGGCCAGCGCCCTTCGTCAGTGGTCCAGAAGCGGGGGAGTGGCGGTCACGACCTTCGACACCATGCGGTGGTTGGAGAGCGAGAAGGGCTTCGCTGAGATCGACCTGGCAGCAGTGGTCGTCGACGAGGCTCACTACATCAAGAACCCGTTGGCCCAGCGTTCACAGCGAGCGGCCAACGCTCTGGATTCATCGGCGCACGCCATCCTCCTGACCGGGACCCCGATGGAGAACCGACTTGAGGAGTTCCAGACTCTGGTCGGCTATCTTCGCCCCGATCTCATCGTCCATGCCAATGAGTTCGCGCCCAGGGCCTTCCGTCAACAGGTCGCGCCGGCGTACCTCCGCCGAAATCAGGAAGACGTGTTGACCGAGTTGCCGGATCTCGTAGAGGTAGACGAGTGGCTTCCCATGACCAGTTCGGACGAGAGGGCCTACGCTGACGCGGTTCGTGAGGGGAACTTCATGGGGATGCGCCAGGCCGCGATGTCGCACCTGAAGTCAGCCAAACTTGCACGGCTGACGGAACTGGTGGAGGAGGCGGAGGAGAGTGGTCGCAGAGTCATCGTGTTCTCGTACTTCCGCAGTGTCTTGGAGCGGGTGGCCGGTGCTTTGCCGGGTCAGGTCTTCGGCCCACTCACGGGCTCCGTCCCGGCTACCCGTCGGCAGCAGATGGTCGACGAGTTCTCCAAAGCTCGCGGGGGTGCTGTTCTGGTCGCGCAGATCGAGGCAGGAGGAGTGGGCCTCAACATCCAGGCCGCGTCAGTGGTTGTCATCTGTGAACCACAGTTGAAGCCAACCACCGAGTGGCAAGCTATTGCCCGAGCCAGGCGAATGGGGCAGTTGGAATCCGTTCAGGTGCACAGACTGCTCGCCGAAGAGGGAGTAGATCGCCGCATCACTGAGATCCTGGCGCGCAAGGCAGGGCTGTTCGAGGAGTTCGCGCGAGTCAGTGAAACAGCCGGCAGCGCACCAGAGGCACTTGATCTGTCTGAAGCTGAGTTGGCGAAGCAGATCGTCGCTGAAGAGCGTGTGCGGCTCTTCTCGAACGCAGCGGTGGCGACCGGATCGGCTGAGGACTGAAGAGGTTAGGGACATGAGCCTCGCTGCGCAGTTTGACCGTGGTCAAGAAGGCCCTGCGTGATCTCGTCCTCAAGCTCATGCGCTCTGGGGTGCCAACACGGTGGGGACGGTTCCACAGCATGGAGCTGGCTCGACGGGCATACACGCTCGCGCTGCGAACAGACCCGAGTGACGCTTGCTGGTTGGGCCAACCGACGGCTGTGCCGGAAGGCCGATCGCTCGCAGCCGAACATTGGGATGCGTGGGATCACCCAGCCTGCCGAACGCGCGCAAGTATCAGTGATCCAATGGACCCATGGCTCGCTCACGAGGTCCCGCCCCTGAT
>JAUNRO010000342.1:0-371 GCA_030544185.1 Propionibacteriaceae bacterium
GGCCGTGACCAACGTGGTCCGCCACGCGGACGCCGGCACCTGCACCGTCACGGTCGACGACGGCGTGCTCACCGTGACCGACGACGGGCGCGGCATCGCCGGAGGCACCGGCAGCGGTTCGGGGCTCGAAGGCCTGCGCCGCCGCGTCGAGCAGGCAGGGGGATCCCTCGCCGTGACCTCGGGGGCCGGCACGACCGTCACCGCCCACCTCCCTCCCCGGGTCCCGAGTGTTCCCGAGGAACGAGGGAATGTATCGAGGGGCCAACCGTGACCACTCTCCTGATAGCCGACGACCAGACGCTCATCCGTACCGCGCTTGCCACCATGTTGGATCTCGAGGGCGACCTCGAGGTGGTGGCGCGGGCCGGCAC
>JAUNRO010000342.1:381-3410 GCA_030544185.1 Propionibacteriaceae bacterium
GGGAGCACCGGCCTGATGTGGTGCTGCTGGATGTGCAGATGCCCGACGGTGGGCTCGGCACCGATGACGGCATCGACGCGATCCCGGCCGTGCTGGCGGCCTCGCCCGGTTCGCGCGTCATCGTGGTGACTACCTTCGGTCGTCCCGGTTACCTCCGCCGGGCGTTGGAGAACGGCGCGGCGGGTTTCCTGGTGAAGGACACCCCCGTCGATCAGTTGGTGGAGGCGGTCCGCCGCGTGGCGCAGGGGCTGCGCGCCGTGGATCCGGAACTCGCCGCCGCCTCCTTGAGCATCGGCGCGTCTCCGCTGACGGAGAAGGAGGGCCTCGTGCTGGCCGCGTCCGCCGGGGGAGCGAGTACCGGCGAGATCGCCCGGGTGGTGCACCTGTCCGAGGGGACGGTGCGCAACTACCTCAGTTCCGCCATCGGCAAGCTGGGCTCCCGCAACCGGGCTGAGGCCCTGCGCACCGCGACCGACAACGGGTGGGTCTGAGGCGAGGCCCGCAAGGGTGGTCCGCCGGCGTCGGAGACCGCATAGGGTCGGGTCATGAAGATCTGCATCATTGGAGGACATGGCAAGGTGGCGCTCCTGCTGCACCCGCTGCTCACGCAGAGCGGGCACGAGGTCGCGGCGTTGATCCGCAACCCTGAGCACGCCTCAGACGTGGAGGACGGGGGTGCGCGCGCCGTCGTGGCGGATGTGGAGCACCTGGACACCGACGCGCTGGCTGAGCAGTTCGCGGGCTTCGACGCCGTGATCTGGTCTGCCGGGGCCGGTGGGGGAGACCCCGAGCGCACCTACGCCGTGGATCGCGATGCCGCCGTCCGCTCGATCGACGCCGCCGTGCAGGCGGGCGTGCCGCGGTTCGTGATGGTCTCGTACGTGGGGTCAGGTCGCGACGACGTCCCCAGCGACAACCCCTTCCACGCCTACGCCACCGCCAAGGCGGAGGCCGACGAACACCTGCGCGCATCGGGGCTCAACTGGACGATCGTGGCGCCCGGGCAGTTGACCACCGAGGAGGGCACCGGCCGCATCGAGTACGGCGATCACGTCACCCAGGGCGAGACCTCCAGGGCGAACGTGGCACAGGTGGTGGCGCTCGCCGTCGGGCGGGCCGATCTCACCGGGGTGACCGTGTGGTTCCGCGACGGCGTGCATCCCGTCGATCTGGCCCTCGACTCGCTGGTGCGCAGGCACCACGGGCAGAGCGCGAACGTGCTGACGGAGGGTGTGGGCCCGGAGGGGCCGTTCATCCAGGGCGTCGATGCGGACGTGCCGCACGACTGAGCGGCGTCACCGGCCGAGGGCGTCGAGGAGGCGTTGGGCGGCGGCCTGCCGCTGCTCGTAGGCGGTGGTCGATTCGTGATGTTGGCGCCTGGCCTGGGACCTGGCCATGTCGATGTCGAGGTGCAGCCCCTCGAGCCGGCGCTTCCGGATGGCGGTCACCTCCGCCTCCTCGCCCCGCCACCTGTGCCCGAGGATCGCCGCCGCAACTCCCGCCGCGGCCAGGGCCACCCACCACAGGTTGAGCAGGGCCAGCGCGAGTCCGGCCACCACCGCCAGGGCGCCACCGATCATCATCGGCCGCCAGAGAGCGGTGTGCGACGGTGGCTGGGTGTCGTCCTCGATCTGGCGCTCCTGTCGCCTCACCATGGCCTCGTCCACACCGTCGGGCGTGGCGATGATCTCCCGGGAGCTGCGCACTTCGATGGCCGGGGTCTCCGGCGGCGCGGCGGCCGCGAAGTCGCGGGCCATCCCGCTGAACTGGCGGCCGATGGCCTGCCACAGCAACCGGCGGTCGCGAGGGCTCGCCTGGGCGTCGAGGGCGGTGCTGCGGAGGGTGCTGACCACGGGCAGCGCGCCGAGTTCGTCCTCCTGCTGAGCGGATGCCTCGTCCCCGGATTCCTCGAGGAGGCCCGCTGGATCCAGATCTCGACGGAGCTCGGTGGCGCGGGAGAGCAGGGCCCGCTCATCGCCGGCGCCCTGGTTGATGAGGCGGTGCAGCACTGAGACCAGCAGCCCCCGGGTGGCGGGCCAGGCGGCAGCCGGGTCGGCGGGTTCGAGGGACTCCTCCTCGGGTTGGTCCGGCTGGCCGGGCTCGTCGGTGTCGTCGGGGACGCCGACGGGGCGTGGGGTGCGCCACGTGGTCTCGGCCGGCTGCACCACCGTCGGAGCGACCTCCTCGATCTGTGCCGCGACCCAGTCGAGGGTGCCGGTGTCGCCGGAGCTCTTGGACTTCTCCGCCGCCCACTTGCGCCACTGCTCGGCGTCTGCGTCGGCGAGTCGGGCCTCCAGCAGCGGCATCAGCTCCGGCAGCGCCTCCGTACCGAAGGCGCCGCGCAGCACACCGGCCCACAGCATGAGCTGTTCGGGAGACCACACCTCCTCGACGGGGGCCATGTAGCGCGGCAGCTCGGCGACGACGGCGGGGCCACGCCCGAGGGCCGCCCTCGCCACCAGGTGGAACAGGCCGGTGGCCTCGGGGTCGAGCTGGGCGGCCTTCTGCGCCAGGGCGTCGTCGAGTGATCCGTCGGGGCGGAGTGCGGCGACGGCGGGCGGGAGCCAGTAGGAGGGCACCTCGGGTCGCGGCGGCGGGGTGCCGCCGTCGAGGACGGCGTCGAGATCGGCGAGTGCCCAGCGGCGTGCCTTCGCGTGCTCGGGGAAGCGGGCGAGCTGCTCGCGGATGTCGGAGAGTTCCACGAAGGTGACGAACGCCTTGGTGAGGGCATTGACCCGGGTCTCGAGGCTGCCCTTCAGCCCTTCCAGGTCCGTGCGGAGCTTGGAGATGTCCAGGGTCCTCCGCGACTCCGAGAGACGCAGCGACCTGCTCTGCTCCAGCAGTTGCTCGCGGAGCAGGTCGTCGCGCCTGTGTTCGTTGGTCCAGGCCCACCGCAGATCGTCATCGAGCATGTGACCATTTTGGTACAGACCGGGCTCATCGCGCCGCCGACTCCGGCCCCGAGTGCCGTCGACTCCGGCCCACACTCCCGGGTCCCGAGTGCCGCGACTCCGGGGCCCGAGTGGCGT
>JAUNRO010000343.1 GCA_030544185.1 Propionibacteriaceae bacterium
CGCCAGCCGAACCCACACCGCGCTCCCGGCTAGGATCCGAACGTCTGTTCCAACGGGAGGTCACATGCGGGTGCTGGGGGTCGATCCCGGGCTGACGCGCTGCGGCTTCGGCGTGGTGGAGGGTACGCCGGGGCGCCCGCCCCGCCTGTTGGCGGTCGGGGTCATCACGACCGACTCGGGGCTGGACACGCCGCGGCGGCTCGTCACGCTGGAGGAGGAGCTCACGAGGCTCGTCACCCAGTGGCTGCCCGATGTGCTGGCTGTCGAACGCGTCTTCGCTCAGCACAACACCCCGACCGTCATCGACACGGCGCAGGCGGCGGGCATCGCGATGCTCGTCGGTGCCCGGCAGGCGGTCCCGGTGGCTCAGCACACCCCCAGCGAGGTCAAGGCCGCGATCACGGGCAACGGCCGCGCCGGCAAGGCGCAGGTCGGCGCCATGGTCGCCCGCGTGCTCCAACTTGAGGCCCCGCCCCGACCCGCCGATGCGGCCGATGCGGTGGCGCTGAGCATCTGCCAGGTGTGGCGCGGCGCCACGACCAACCGCATTGAGGAGGCGCTGCGCCGGGTGCAGCGCGACGGTGGCGACCATGCGAGTGCGCTGGAGCGCGCCGCCGAAATTTCGCGCCGCCAGACGGCGCGGGTCAACGCGGCCACGCGCCGGGTCGGAAGGAGACAACCGTGATCGCCCACCTCAAGGGCATCGTCGCTGCGGTCGGAGCCACTTGGGTGGTGCTCGACCTCAACGGGTTCGGCGTGCGCGCGGAGTGCACCCCGGCGACCGCCTCGGGCGTACGCCTCGGGGAGCCCGCCCACCTGCACACCTCGCTGGTGGTCCGCGAGGACTCGCTGACCGTCTATGGCTTCGCCGGGGCCGACGAGCGTGACGCGTTCGAGCTCGCCCAGTCGGCGTCCGGGGTGGGCCCCCGGATCGCGCAGGCGTTGATGGCCGTGCTCAGTCCCGAGGAGTTCCGCGCGGCGATCGCGGCCGAGGACCACCGGACGCTCACCCGCGTGCCCGGGATCGGACCGAAGGGCGCCCAGAAGATGGTGCTCGAGTTGAAGGACAAGGTGAACGTCCTGGGCGCGGTGACCCCGTTGCAGCCGGCGGCGGCCACCGCCGCGGTCTGGCGCGAACAGGTGTCCCAAGGTCTGCAGGGTCTGGGGTGGTCCACGAAGGACGCCGAGGCCGCCTGTGACCGCGTGGCCGATCTCGCCGAGACCGAGCGCAGCGTGGCCGTGCTCATGCGTGCAGCGCTGCAGACCCTGGCGAAGCGATGAGGGAGCCCGAGGCCCTGCGAAGCGATGAACCGGCGCTGTCGCCCCCGCCGAGTAGGCTCGCGGCCGTGACCGAGCACTCTCCCGTCGACCCGCACGCGTTCCCCGATGAGCAGGCGGCGGAGTCGGCGCTGCGCCCGGGGAGCCTGGCGGAGTTCCGTGGCCAGCCACGAGTCGCGGACCAGCTCGGGCTGGTGCTGGCGGCATCCAAGCAACGTGGGGGAGTGCCGGATCACGTGCTGCTCTCGGGTCCGCCCGGGCTGGGCAAGACGACGCTGGCGATGATCATCGCGAGCGAGATGGGTGCACCGATCCGGATCTCCTCGGGGCCGGCGATCCAGCACGCCGGCGATCTGGCGGCGATCCTGTCGGGCCTGGTCGAGGGCGAGGTGTTCTTCCTCGACGAGATCCACCGCATGTCGCGGCCGGCGGAAGAGATGCTCTATCTGGCGATGGAGGACTTCCGGGTCGACGTGATCGTCGGCAAGGGCCCGGGCGCGACCGCGATCCCATTGGCGATCCCGCCGTTCACGCTGGTGGGGGCGACCACCCGGGCGGGATTGCTGCCAGGGCCGCTGCGCGACCGGTTTGGCTTCACCGCGCAGCTCGACTTCTATGACACCGACGCGATCGAGCGGATCCTCACGCGCTCCGCGGGTGTGCTCGGGGTGCGGCTGGGCGGGGCGGCTGCTGCGGAGATCGCGCGCCGCTCCAGGGGTACGCCCCGGATCGCGAACCGGCTGTTGCGCCGCGTCCGCGACTATGCGCAGGTGCGGGCGGACGGCAACGTGACGCCCGCGCTGGCGCGGGACGCGCTGGAGCTCTATGAGGTCGACGAGCTGGGACTCGATCGCCTCGACCGGGGCGTGCTCGAGGCGATCTGCCGCCGCTTCGGCGGCGGTCCGGTGGGCCTGTCCACGCTGGCGATCTCGGTGGGCGAGGAGGCCGAGACCGTCGAGGAGGTCGCTGAACCGTTCCTGGTGCGCCAGGGTTTTCTCATGCGTACGCAGCGGGGGCGGGTGGCCACCGAGGCCGCCTGGCGTCACCTCGGCCTCACCCCGCCCGCGGCCCCCCAGGGCCCGGACCTGTTCTCCTGACACCCGCGGCCCAGGGGCGGGGCGACCGTCGATTGCCGCCACCCACGAAGACGATGCCGAAATCTCAGGTTTGCGTATGTAGACTCCGGCAGTCAGCCCTTAACAGGGAACTTGGAGCACAGGATTGCGGGACCCATGGACCTGATGACCACCGGCCTCTTGATCGCCTTGATGGTGGCCTCGTTCTATTTCCTCATCATTCGTCCCAACCGGAAGCGCCAGGCGGAGCACGCCCGGATCACCGCGGCGCTGGTGCCGGGGGTGCGGGTCATGCTCAACTCGGCCCTCTATGGCACGGTCACCGGGGTCGGTGAGCGCCAGGTCAGCGTCGAGGTGTCGCCCGGTGTGGAGATCAAGGTGTTGAAGCAGGCCGTGCTGGCCGTTGTCACCCCCGATTCGCCCTATGCCGAGGACGACATGGTGCCGCTGGAGGACTCCGAGGAGTGGCCCACTCTGGGGGAGGACCCGGAGCCCGGGGAGATCCTGGACGACGATCGCCGCGACGACGATCATCGGGGTGACGAAGGCCAGAAGGGCTGAGCATGCCGAGTCGTACTGGGCATCCACTGCGCACGATCATCATCTTGTTCGTGGTGCTCGCCGCCATGGTCGGGGTGATGGCGCTGACGGGGTCCTGGACCCCGAAACTGGGTCTTGACCTGCGCGGTGGCACGACCATCACCCTGACGGCGAGCAATACCGCCGGCGGTGGCGCGCCGACCACCGAGAGCCTGGAGCAGGCGCGGACGATCGTCCAGCAGCGCGTGGACTCCCTGGGCGTCGGCGAGACCGAGGTCACGACCTCCGGTGACCGCCAGATCGTGGTGACCGTGCCCAACGTCCAGCAGGATGAGCTTGTGCGGCTGGTCGGCCAGACCGCCGTCCTGACCTTCCGCGCGGTGCACTTCGTGGCGCCGGCGGAGGCACCGCTCCAGCCGGCCGACCCGGGTGCGGACCCAGGCGCCACGCCGGCCCCGGGTGAGGCGGTCCCGGCCCCGGAGACC
>JAUNRO010000344.1 GCA_030544185.1 Propionibacteriaceae bacterium
CGCTGTCCGCGAGCCCAAGCTCCGCGGCCCGGGCGTACACCTGGGCGGCCGCGCGGATCAGCCGCGCGTCCAGCCCCGCCTGCTCGGCCACCTTGGCCACCAGCGCGGAATCCTTGATGAAGATCGCGAGGCTGGACACGCTGGGCGCCTCGTCCCCCTGGAGCATCCGGGGCCCACGGTCCGACAGGAGCCACGACCGGCCCGCTCCGGAGGCGACCGCATCGAACGCGCGCGCCGGGTCGAGGCCCAGCCGATCGGCGAGCGCCAGCGCCTCGGCGGCAGCGCAGATGTGCACCGAGGTCAGCAGCTGGTTGACCATCTTGAAGCTCTGCCCAGCCCCCACCTCGACGCCGCACTCGACCTGAGTCCCGAGGGCAGCCAGGACCGGGCGTACGCCCGCGAGATCCGCGGGGTCACCGGCGACGAACAGGTTCAGCTCCCCCGCGCGCGCCCGGTCGATGCCCCCGGTGAACGGGACGTCCACGAGCGCGATGCCGGCGGCGCGGGCCTGCGCGGCGTACGCACGGGCGGGCTCGGGGCCCACCGTCGACATCAGCACGAGGGTGGCGCCCGGCCGCATCGCCTCGGCGAGGCCGTCGGCCAGTAGTTGCGCGACCTGGTCGGGGGTCGTCACCTGCAGGATCACCACCTCCGCACCGGCCGCGGATTCAGGGTGCGCCTCGACGTCCAATCCCGCGTCGGCAGCGGTCCTGCGGCGCTCGGCGCGGATCTCCACGCCCGTGACGGCGAAACCGGTATCGGCCAGCCGCAGCGCGATGGGCAGGCCGGTCGCCCCGAGGCCGAGGACGGTGATGCGGGTGGTGTCGGTCATGAGCAGCACCCTAGAGGCCCGGCGCCGGCCCACTCAGCGGCAGGCACCCTCGCAGGACTCATAGCGGATCCAGTCGATCTCGAAGGTGCCGTGCTCGTCGTTCATCGTCGCCTCGCGGGCAAGATAGCGCTGCAGATCCCACTCATACCAGGGGCGGTCGTTGGCGTACTTCGGATCGTCCGGATCCGGTGGCTGCACGACGACCGTGAGCTGGGTGATCGAACGATGCGGCCCATAGGCGAGGGCGATCGTGTCGGTGCCGAGCAGGCGCCCGTCGATGTAGTAGCTCGATCCCGTGTCGGTCCACTCGATGCGATAGACGTGCCAGTCGGACCAGCGGACGCGGGTGTCGAAGGTCGAGCAGTTATGGGCGGCCAGCTCGTGCAGGCAATGGTGGTAGCCCAACGGCGACTCCTCGAAATTGCCCTCGGGAAAGTCGAGCTCCCCACGCCCCCAGTTGTCCTGGCCATCGGGATCGACCGGCCACATCAGGCTGGCGACGCCATAGCTGGGGGCATGGCCGAGGAAGCGCACGCGCTGCTCGACCGCGCCATAGACGTAGTCGAACTGACCATTGTTGTGGAATGCCCACTGGGCCCCGGTGCGCGTGTCGGTGGCCGGGTCATAGCGGACCTGCGACTTCAGCGTTCCGCCGGAGACCGACACGTTGTCCTGGAACCGGTATTCCCCGCCGAGCGCTGGCCAGTGGTCATAGGCCAGGATGCTGTGCGAATAGGGTGCGTTGGCGGGCCGGCCGAAGCGATCCGCCGCGACGCGGCCGGCGGGGGCATCGACGAGGAAGTCCTCGCCCCACACGTGGCGGAATCCGGGCGAGGACGAGGTCGGCATCTGGTTCATGCCCCAGTTGCCGTCGCCGCTGCCGGCCCGGTCGAGGCTGCCGGCGTGCCAGTCGTGCTTCACCAGCGTCCAGCGCTCGCTCGGGCTGCCGTCGGCGTACGCCAGGCTCACCGCGGCGCCGGACTCCGAGCCCCGGGTGCGGATCGAGCGCCAGGAGTTGCGGGCGGTGAGTTCGGTGCCGGTGAGATACCAGTGCTGCTCGGAGTCGTTGACCCGGCAGTCCGCCAGCCGCGGCCGCGCCTCTGCCCACGCTCCGCTGGCGAGGCAGCGCCCCGTCGTGCGGTCGTGCAGCATGCGGAAGCCCCCGACCGTCGCGAGATCGAAGCGGCGCATCGCGTGGCTGTGCACGGCAGCGCCGGCGGTGTCGAGGCTGAGATAGTGGCCGGAGCTGGATTGGAACCCGACGTCCACGCTGTCGGCGTCGTTCGACAGCACCTGCCACAGCTGGTGACGACCCTCGTGCCCTTGGTAGATGATCACCGGCTCGCCCGCGCCCATACGGTTCCCGAGGGCCTCGAGGAGCCGGCCGGAGTCCCGGGCCGCGATCCGGGTGCCGATCCGCCACTGCTGCGCGGCCGTGGTCTGGCAGTCGGCGAGCACCGGCCGGGAGAAGTCCGCCGTGCCGCCGCTGGACAAGCAGCGCCCGGTGGTCAGATGCCGCAGCTGCGAAAAGCCCTCGTGAGTGGTGATCTGGAACTGCGCGGGTGTGCTGCTCTGGATCGCGCGCCCCTGGGGATCCACGGACAGGAAGTTCTTGCTGGAGTCCAGCCGGATCGCCGCCGAGGCATACGAACCCGTGATCAAGCCGGTATCCGCCGGCAGCGTCTGGGCGGCCGCCTCTTGCGCGCCAACGCTCGTAGCCACCATCCCAAGTCCCGTGGCGAGGCCGAGGAGTTTGAGACGCCTGCGCAAGGGCTGTGGGGACACGTTGGGACACCTCCGCAGGACTGGACCAAGCGGTCCCCCATCCCGCTGCGCGGATCCTAATCATCGCCATGCAGTTCGTGCCAGAGGTGATCGCAGCCTCCGGCGACGCCCGGACCCGACGGCCTACAGTGTCGAGGAAGAGACCCAGGGGGGTGCTCGGAGGACGAGGGGGCCAATGGAAGCGTTTTTGTCCCGGCTGAAGCACCTGCCGACGACGTTCTGGTTCGTGCCCACCGTCCTGATTGTCATGGGGGTGATCCTCGGCGAGGTGCTGGTCAGCATCGATCGGGCCGGGTGGCCGGACGACCTGCCCGATCCCCTGAAGAACCTGCTGTTCGCCAGCGGTCCGACCGGAGCGAGTTCGATGGTGACGACCGTGGGCACGGCCGTGTTCGGTGTGGCCGGCACGGCGTTCTCGATCACGATGTCGGTCATCGCAACCGCGAGTTCGACCTATGGCCCGCGCCTGGTCCGCAATTTCATGGCTGACCGCGGCAACCAGATCGTGCTCGGCGCCTTCGGGGCGACATTCGCCTATTGCCTGATGGTGCTGCGCCGGATCACCAGCGCTGACGACGATGTGGGCGTGGACGCGTTCGTCCCTCAGCTCGCGGTGAACTTCACCCTCGTGCTCGCGTTCATCGACGTCGGGTTGCTGATCTATTTCATCCACCACATCGCGACGTCGATCGAGGTCTCCTCGCTCACCGAGCGGGTCCGCACCGAGCTGAGCCGCGCCATCGACCGCCTCTAT
>JAUNRO010000345.1 GCA_030544185.1 Propionibacteriaceae bacterium
CGGCCGCGGACGTTCTCCGACTACGTCTATGTGGCGATCACCGTGATGTCGACCTTCGGGGTCTCGGACGCCGCGGTCTGCCACCCACGGCTGCGCCGCCTGGTGGCCACGCACGCGTTCATCGCCTTCCTGTTCAACACCACGATCATCGCGGTGCTGGTGTCGCTGGTGGTCACGCTCGCGGGGTAGTCGCTTTGGCGCGTTCGGCGCGCAGACGATACCGTCGGCGCACTACCGCCACAGGCCCACCCTCGGTGCGAGACTGATGCCGGGAGGAGCCAATGCATGCAGACGTGCTGTTCGTCGAGGACGAGCGCGAGCTCGCGGGCGCAACCAGCGAATACCTCACGGCCTTCGGCCTCACCGTGGCGCACCGCACGAGCGCCGAAGAGGCGCTGGCGTTCCTCGCGGAAGCCACCACCGGGGTGATCCTCCTCGACGTCAACCTGCCCGCTATGAACGGCTTCGCGTTCTGTCGCGCGGTCCGCGCGAGCGCCGCGACGCCGATCATCTTCATCTCCGCCCGCGCGTCCGATGACGACCAGATCCTCGCCCTGTCGGTGGGCGGGGACGACTACGTGACCAAACCGTTCTCACTCGGCGTCCTGCTGGCGAAGGTGCGGCGGGCGCTCGACCGCGGCGCGGCCGTGACGACCCAACCGGACACCCGCGACTTCGACGACGGCCGGCTCCGGGTCGAGGAGGAATCCGGACGGACCTGGCTCGACGGTGCTGAGCTGTACCTGACGGCCATGGAGGACCGGCTGCTGCGCCATCTCGTCCGGCGGCGCGGGCGGGTGGCCACCAAGCAGGACATCATCGACGACGTCTGGGGTGAGCCATTCACCTCCGACGGCACGCTCACGGTGCACATCAGCCGCCTGCGCGCCCGGATCGAGCCGGACCCTGAGCACCCGGTCTACATCAAGACGGTCTGGGGGCGGGGCTACCTCTTCGAGGGCCAGCCGTGACCAGCGTGCTGCGCCAGCTACTCGTCCTCACTCTCCTCGCGACCGCCGGGATCACCGCCACCTGGCTGATCGTCGGCCGCCCCACGCCGGCCGCTGACACGAACGCGCTCAACGACGCGGTCCAGATCGCGCGCGGCAGCTGGCCCGAGCTCGACACCGGCGCGCTGGACCGGGTGGATCGCCCGCTGGCGGTGGTCGCTCCCACGGGTGCAGTGCTGTACGCCACGAGTCCCGGGCCACCCGCCGATCCGCTGGCGGCGGCGGGCTCCCGGGCCCTGACCGCGCCGGTCACCGTGGACGGCACGATCGTCGCACTCGTGCAGCTGAGTGACGACCTCACCGCAAGCGACGCGACCGCCCGCCGCGGCATCGGTGTGGCCGCGTCGCTCACGATCGCGGCGACCGCGCTCGGGGCCGCCGCGCTGCTGACCTTCAGCCATCTGCGGATCGTCCGGCCCTTCCGCGCGCTGCAGGATTTCGCCACCAGGGTCGCCGGCGGCGATCTCGATGCCCCGCTGAGCATGGACCGCGCCAACGTCTTCGGCGCCTGGACCGAGAGCTTCGACCTGCTACGCAGCGAGCTGGCAGCGTCCCACCGCCGCGAGCAGGCCGCCCAGGAGTCGAAACGGACCCTCGTCGCCCAGATCGGCCACGACGTGCGGACCCCGGTCGCTTCCATCGCCGCCACCGCAGAACTGATGGCGGCCCAGAACGCCGATCCCACGACGGCCGCCCGGCTGGAGATCATCACCGCCAAGGCCGCCCAGATCGATGCGCTCGTCACCGACCTGTTCCGGGCCAACCGCACGGAACTCGCCGCCCTCACCGTGACACCGATGGACCTCCCCTCGGTCAACCTCCCGGATCTCATTCGCGCCGCCGATTACGCCGGTCGCGCCAGGATCGGCCCGTTCCCGGCGGTCATTCTGCGCGCCGATCCGCACCGGCTGGCCCAGGTCTTCGACAACGTGGTCGCAAATGCCTACAAGTACGCGGGCACACCGCTGGAGGTCACCGCCGACCTCATCGGGGCGAGCATGAGCGTGCGGATCGCCGACCGCGGACCGGGCGTACCACCGGCCGAGCTGCCCACGATCTTCGCCCGCGGCGTCCGCGCCAGCAACGTCGGCGACACGCCGGGACAAGGACTGGGGCTGTTCACCTGCGCGTACCTCCTGGAGAAAATGCACGGCGATATCGCTGCCGCCAATACCCTCGACGGCTTCGCCGTGACCATCGAGATCCCGCTCGCCTGAGCGGGGCGTTGGACACTTGTAAGGATTTCGAAAGTGGCTCGTCAGCGGCCCCGATCTAGCGTCGGAGATGACCCGAAAGGAGCGGCTATGCCCCTCGCCACCGAAGCGTCCGCCACCGCCGCGCAGACCGCACCGGCCGCGGTGATCCGCACCGACAAGCTGTCCAAGACCTTCTCCAACGCCGGCACCCAGCAGCACGTGCTGAAGAATCTTGATCTTGAGATCGAGGAGCGGTCCTTCACGGTGATCATGGGCCCGTCCGGCTCCGGCAAGTCCACCTTGTTGTACGCGCTGTCGGGACTGGACCGCCCGACCCTCGGCTCGGTGACCGTCGCCGGCACCGACATCTCCCGCTTCTCCGAGGACCGGCTCGCCCGGTTCCGCCGCACACACTGCGGCTTCGTCTTCCAGCAGATCCACCTGCTCGACTCGATGACCGTGATGGACAACGTGATGGCGGTGGGGTTGCTGACCAGCCGCGACCGGGCGGCCGTCCGGCGCCACGCCGAGGAGCTGCTGGAGCTCGTCGGCCTCGCCCCGGCCGACCGCCGCAAGTTCCCGTCGATGCTCTCCGGCGGCGAGGCTCAGCGCGTCGGCATCGCCCGCGGGCTGATCAACTCCCCGACGGTCCTGTTCGCCGACGAGCCAACCGGGCAGCTGAACTCCGAATACGGGCGGCTCGTGCTCGACCTGCTCACCCAGGTGCACGAGGCGGGTCAGACGGTCGTCATGGTTACCCACGACCTGCGCTCCGCCGCCCGTGGCGGCCGCATCCTTTATCTGCGCGACGGCACGATCACCGGGGCGCACCGGCTCGATCCGGCCGCGGCCGACGCCGAGCGCACGCAGCGAACCGCCGGCTTCCTCGCCGAAATGGGGTGGTGACGATGCGCGCCCTCGCGCTGCTGGTCCGACGCGACCTGCGCAAGCGCCCCGGTCAGGCCGCCGCGATGCTGGTCATGGCGCTCCTCGCCGGATTCCTGGCAAATCTGGGACTGCTGCTGTTGACGAGCTACAGCTCGACACTGGACAACCAGATCGCCGCGTGGAAGGCCCCCCAAGCCCTGGCGATCGTGCACGAGACGCCCGAGACAGCTGCCTTGGTCGATGCTCTGCACGCCGATCCGGGCGTTCGTCAGGTCG
>JAUNRO010000346.1 GCA_030544185.1 Propionibacteriaceae bacterium
GCTCCTGCTGTCCATCGGGAGCGTGGTGGGACAGGGGCTGCCGCAGCCGTCGCGGCCGTTCGTGACGGCCAGACCTGCCGATCTGGGTACGCCCGAGCGGGTCTACCGGCCCTACCACTTCGGGATGCGGGGGGACGAGCGGGCCGGTGTCATCTATGAACGGCTGGCGCTCCCCGTGCCGGACGGCTTCGGGATGGTGTCGGATGTGGACAAGGTCCCGACGGTGCTCCAGGCAGCGACGCAAACCTACTGGACCGGTGATCCCACCGCCGAACTGGTCACCCTCTTGTTGGTCGGCGATGTGGAGCCGGCCTTGGTGGTGCCGGGGGATGCGGAGGCCACCGCAGAGCAGGTGCTGCCGGCATTGCTGGGTCGCTACAACCAGGGCGGCGGAGCCACCGCAGGACAGGTGCGCACAGCCGCGTGGCCCGGTGTGCCCGGCGCAGCGAAGCTGACCGCCTCGCTGCGCTACAAGGAACCGACCGCTGGTGCGTCGGGCGACGACCTGTTGATGTTCGTGATCCCGTGGGCACAGGCGGATTTTTCCGGCATGGGAGTCTGGGTAGCGATCGTGCCGGAGACCGCGGATCCGGAGGCCCGGCGGGTACTTTTGGAGCGCGAACCGAGCATCCGACTGGTGGGATGACCTTCGCCGGAAGCGGGGCGAGCGACTCCCGGCTAGCCGGATCGGCCGCTAGCCTTGCCGAAGATCGCCGGGGCCCACGGCGTTTGCTGGTTCTGCGGCCTTTGACGACGAGGAGGGGGAATACATGCTTCGGGTAGAGCTGCGCACTGTCGGACTGCCGACGGTTGTCCTGGGATCCCAGGAAACGTTGGTGTTCGGGAGGGCGCCGCACGCGATCCTGCCCGAAGGGGACCCGGACTCAAGTCTGCAGGTGACGACGCTGGCGCTTCCGCACAGCACACCGCACACCTCGCGGATCCTCGGTGAGCTGGTCGTGGGCGAGGACATCGTCCGGCTGCGCTGGCACGGCAGCATCGAGGCCCAGCTGGCGAGCCTGTTCGAGGCCCCGGGTGGGGCCCGCCGGGTGACGCTCGCCAAGGGAATGACCGCGCTGCTCGACGAGGGCGAGAACGCGTTGACGGTGCTGCGGGGCCGGCAGGGGCTGATGCCCAACCAGTTCGACGACCTGACCCTTGAGGTCACGGTCCAGGCCGCGGCGCCCGAGCCGGCGTACATGTCGGTTCCCGAGGAGAGCGAGGAAGAGACCGGCGATGAGGATCTCACTGCGCCGGCACCGGCGCTGAAGGCCGGCTCGAAGGAATGGTTTGTGGCGCTCGCGCTCGCCGAGCCCTGGCTCGCGGGGGAGGACTCCTATCCGCGGCCGCCGTCGAATCGCGAGATCTATGAGCGGGTGCTCGGCTGGCATGGATATGCCTGGAACCTGGATCGCCCGCAGCGGGTCGACGACGCGATCCGGGTGATTTCCCGGATCGCGTTCGGCCCGCGGGACGACCCGTTCGCTGGCGTCAGCGGACGCCGGGTGCAGAATGTGCGCTTCGCGATCGGCCGGCGTGCTGCCGAGGTTAGGCTGGTGACGGCAGAGGACTTGGCCGAGGTCTATTCGCGGGCGCGTAACAATAGCTGATTATGACCTCTGGTCAATAGTTCAGGAAACTGACTTAACGTCAGCAAATAATTGCACTTTCCTGAAACGAAGATTAGCGAAATGTGGCATCCTGAGGAATGATTGAGCTGGCTGCCTCCTGCCACCGGTTGTAGATCCTCTAGGAGATGCACGTGACCTCACCCCTGTCGCGCCTGGCGAACCTCTTTGCGCGTCCGCGCAAGGGTGTCGCCAATGCCTCTGCGGTGTCCGCGATCACCCTCGGTGTCGTCGGCGTCATGATCGGCACCGGCGTGGCCAGCACGGCGATCGGCGTCAGCGACGGAATCACGTGGCTCACCGACTCGGCCAAGGGCGAGGTGCTGCAATACAACCCGAGCACGAAGCGGGTGGAGCGCGCCTATCAGGTGGGTCGTCCGGGTGACCCGATCGCAGTCGCCCAGGGCAACGGTGTGATCGCTCTGCGCAACGAGCGCACGGGCGAGGTGATCACCGTCGACATGAGCAAGTTGCAGGCGGGCGGCTCGCGTGCGACCGGTGACAGTTCCAAGGTCATCGTGGCCAAGGGGATCATGGTGGTCCTCGATGGCGAGAAGAACACTTTGACCCGCGTCGACCCGGTGCTCGCGTCTGACATGGGTGTCTCGTGGAGCCCGGCCGGTGGCGCGATCATCGCCGACGCGGTCGCCGACGACGAGGGCACCATTTGGGTCATCAGCAGCGACGGCATGCTCCGCGCGCTCGTCTGGGAGGACGCGGGCGCACGGTTCCTGGAGAAGCGGTCCGAGAAGGTCGACCTCGTCGGTGACGACGCCTATCTCACCGCGCATGAGGCCGGGGTCACCGTCTATGGCCCGAAGGCCGGCGTGCTCGCGCAGATCGGCACCCGCAACGACGGCTATCGCCAGAGCAACCAGCTCGTGGGGATCGGGCCGGCCGGCGCCAATGGGCCCGCGAACCTCGTGCCGGGCTCTTTGATCAGCCGCTCGGCCGTCGTCATCCTCGACCGTGGTCAAGTGCGCCAGGTCGCCACCGGCAGCCTCGGCTGCCCCCGGCCCACCTCGCCCGTTGCCTTCAACGAAACCGTCTATGTCGTGTGCCAGGGCAGCCAGAAGGTGATCCGGTTGACCCGTGACGGCCGCGTCGCTGGCCCGGCCATCACCACTCCGGGTCAGGCGGATGCCGAGCCGGTCACCGATGAGGGTCGCCTGCTGCTCAATGTCAGCGGTGCCACCGAGGGCATCGAGATCGACCGCAGTGGTGCCACCCATCGCTTCGATCGGGTTCCGCTCGCGGGCGCCCAGCCGATCCAGGTGGCCCCGGGCCAGTCCTCCCAGGGCCTGAGCGTCGGCCGTAACCAGGCGCGCGAGGACCTGAACTCCCCGCCGACCTCGGCCGACGGCCAGCGTGGCGGCGCGGCGGATGTCACGACCAACACCAACAACCTCAACAACCGGACCGAGGTCGTGGGCGAGAAGCAGAACTCCGCCCCTGCGCCCGATGTCGTTCCACCCGCTCCGGCTCCGCTGCCGGACGGCCCGACCGCGCCCGTGCCCGGGCGGCCGCAGCCGGCGCCCGGCGAATCTGGTCCCGCTCGGCCGGCTACTCCGGGTGCGCCCGAGTCGGCGCCCGCTCGGGCTCCGGAATCCGGGCCGGAGGACGCGCCGGAGCCGCCGGGCGAGTCGCCGGGCCCGATCACCGATCCGACCAGAGAGGCCTCGAGCCAGCCGCGGCCCACGGTGCCGACGCTGAACCCCGACCAGGAGGACGGGCC
>JAUNRO010000347.1 GCA_030544185.1 Propionibacteriaceae bacterium
TCAGCGCGCAGCCGTCGCGGTCGGAGCGCGAGCGGACGGTGCGCGAGCAGGGCCTGCTCGCCGACGCCGTCGCCCACGCGCGACTGCTCGGCGCCGGCGATCGCGAGATTCGCTCCGCGCTGGACGCGGCGCTCAGTTGAGCCGTCAGGCCCGCGTCATCCAGATGACCGCCATCACGACGAACGAGACGAACGCGGCGAGTCCGAGCGACAAGAACGTCAGCGCGACGTTGCGCATGCCGCGGGTGTGGTCGATCGAACCCGAGCGATACGCGATCAGGCGGATCGTGCCGATGGGCACGAACCAGATCGCCGCGATGAAGCACAGGCCAAGCGCGATGTACAACGGATCCATGCTGCTCACCTCCCGGCTGGGTCGATCCCGCCGTGGTCTCCAGCAGGGTTGTTGCCGTCTCAATGGAACGCCTGGCGCACAGTTGATATTCCCTGTCAAGGCCTGCTGGCGCTGAAGGAGGCCGGGTCGGCCGGGGCCCGGCGACGTCGGCAGCTCAGTCCAGCAGTCCCGCCTCGTGGACGCAGATCGCCACCTGGACACGGTTGTCCATGCCCAGCTTGGTCAATATGTGCGAGACATGCGCCTTCACCGTCGCCTCGGCGACCACCAACTCGGCCGCGATCTCGGCGTTGGCCGCACCACCGGCCACCAACGCCGCAATTTCGCGTTCGCGTTCGCTGAGCGCCGCCAGCCGTTCGCGGGCACGGGAGGCCCGGATGTCTTCGGCCCGGCTCGCGTAGCGCCGAATCAGCTTCCGGGTGTCGACCGGCGAGAGGATTGACTGCCCGGCGGCCACCACTCGCACCCCTTCGATGATCTGCTGCGGCGGAGTGTCCTTGAGCAGGAAACCAGTAG
Organism: Propionibacteriaceae bacterium; assembly: GCA_030544185.1. The sequence continues at coordinate 871 of JAUNRO010000347.1, forward strand.
CGCCCGCTTCCAGCGCGCCAAAGACGTATTCGTCGAGGTGGAAGGTGGTCAAGACCAGGATCGCCGGATGATCTGGCTGCGCGGCCAGCAGTCTGGTGGCAGTCAGGCCGTCGACCTTGGGCATCCTGATATCCATCATGACAACATCGGGATTGGTTCGGTCGACCAGCGCCTGTAGACCGTGGCCATCATCGGCCTCCCCAACCACCTCAAGATCAGACGCGGCCCCGATGATCATCGCCAGTCCAGCGCGTACCAGTGCATCGTCGTCGACGATCACCACCCTGATCGGACGCGCGGCTTCAGACATCGCCAGCCTCCTGGTGTGCCGGTGACAAGGGCAGGTCGGCGGTCAAGCGGTAGCCGCCGTCGTCGGTGGGTTCGGCGCACAGTCTGCCTCCCAGGGAGCGGACCCGCTCGCGTAGGCCGGGCAGCCCGCGTCCCGATCCGGGGCCTGCACCGCGGCGCGCCGGGGGCCGGTTGACCATCTCGACACGCAAGGTGCGTGGGTCCGGCCGGTCGAGGATGAGATTGACCGCTGCGCCGGGGGCGTGGCGGAGGGCGTTGGTCAAGCCCTCCTGGACGATCCGGTGCACCGCGGCGGCCGTCGCGGTGGGTAGCGTCAGCCCTTCGGGCAGCCCATCACTCACTGCGATTCGCATGCCGGAAGCCCGGTTGTGTTCGATCAGTTCGCGGGCGGCGGCCAGGCCCAGTGCGGGGTGCAGCTGGTCACCGGCCGGCTCGCCCAGTACGCCGAGAATCTCGCGGAGCTCGTCGAGGGCCTGCCGGGCGGTGGTGCGGATCAAGGCGGCCTGTTGGCCGACCAGCGTTTCGCCCGCACCCGGGTTCACTTCCAGTGCACCGGCCTGCACGGTGATCAGCGAGAGCTTGTGACCCAAGACGTCGTGCATCTCCTGGGCGATGCGGTTGCGCTCTTCGGTGACGGCCTGGCCGGCAGCAAGTTCACGCTGCTCGGCCTCGAAGCGCAGCCGGTCCTGGCCGGCCTCGCGGTTGGTCCGCCGCACCAACCCGATCAGCCAGGGCAGGACGATGATCAGAACCAGGTGCAGGACCAGTTGGGTGGTGCGGGTCGGATCAGGGGCGGTGGCGCTGATGCCGGACGACACCTGCTTGTCCCACGGTGCCAGCAGCCCCAGCGCACCTGCGAGCGCGTAGCCGACGACCAACGGCCCCTTCACACGGCTGGCGACCACCACCATCCCGGCCGCGACCGGGGTTTCGGCGATCGTCGCGGTCAACGCCAAGGCCAACACAGCCAGCGCCCAGGGGTAGCGATCGCGGAAGTAGACCGCGATCACAGGCAGGATGACCGCCAGCAGCCCGAAAAGCCAACCTGACGCGCCCGGTGCCTGCGTGCAGAGCACGAACCAGTAGGCCGCGGTTCGGATCCACCAGGCCCGGTCGCGGACCGGTTCGGCGGCGTACAACATTGCAGGCTCCTCGTCGGGTGTGCTGGCCCTCAGCCGACGGCCGGTTGTGCTGGGCGATTAGGGGGCCACGGGCTCCACCAGACCATCTTCGTCCCGGGATGCCCGCGCGCACATCATCCGAAAGTTCAACCCGGCCGGCAACCGATGCGCCTTTCGGTGATCCGATGATCGGACAGTTCGGCCGATGAGGTGGTGCGCGAAACCGGCGAGGGTGAAGACATGACGAACCTCGTGCCTCAACTGATCTCGGCTGTTCTGCAGATCGCCGTCCTCCTGCTGATCCCGTTCATCTGGTGGCTCGTCCGAGCCCGCAAGCAGCAGGGCTTCTTCCGCTGGCTGGGCTGGCAGCGTCCCAGGATCGCCCGCCCCGGACCACTGGTGCTCATCATGGGCGCCACCCTGGCCGTCTTCGCAGCGCTCGGTGTCGCCTTCATCCCGGCGGTCGGTCAGACCTCACGATCCCCGCTGACCGGCCTCGGTTTCGCGGGCCTCGGTGCGGGTCTGATCTATGCAGTTGCCCAGACTGCGTTCGCCGAGGAGTGTCTGTTTCGTGGCTTCATCGGCAGGCGGGTCGCTGCCCGATGCGGCTTCCAGGTGGGCAATCTCGTGCAGGCGATCTGCTTCGGGCTGGCGCACATGGTGCCCTTCCTGCTGTTGGGGATGAACCCGCTGATCAGCGCCGGGACAGGGCTCTACTCGGGCGCGATTGGCTGGATCATGGGCTGGCTCAACGAGCGGATGGCCGGCGGCTCGCTGCTGCCGAGCTGGATCCTGCACGCGCTGGCCAACCTGTTGTCGGTGTCGCTCACCCTGTTCGTCCTCGGCTGATCTGGCAGCGCTGCCGGGGGAACCCACGTGGTTCGCGGGTGGTCCGGAATTGGTGAAGGGCTCCTGAGTTCGGGTGTTTTCCCTAGTCAGGAGCCCTTCGGCGTGGTAGCGGGGACAGGATTTGAACCTGTGACCTCTGGGTTATGAGCCCAGCGAGCTA
>JAUNRO010000348.1 GCA_030544185.1 Propionibacteriaceae bacterium
GAGAAGCCTGAGGAGGAAGAGGACGCGCACGCGGGCCACGCACACTGACGCGCCTCGCCTCGAGCGAAGCACCAACGAAGGCCCCTGCCCGTCCGGGTGGGGGCCTTCGTGCTGCTGATCGGTGTGTGCCCAGGACCGTGTCGCTGTCAGTGGATACGATCGGGGGCGCATCGAAGGAGGGACACGTGGAGCGATCCGGGACCACGGACACGTCGTCGTCGACCGGGCTCGTCGCGACCCTGCGGACCCCGGGAGTGATCCTGGGCATGGTCGCGATGCTCATCATCGGGATTGCGGTCATGACTCCCGGCTTCGTGCCGAATCGCGGGCTGGACCAGATCGGTGCGCTGAAATTCCTGCGCAGCGTGCTGACCCGCGAGGTCGGCCGGATCGTGATGGCCGTCGGCCTGGTCCTGCTGCTCTGGGCCTGGGTGAAGCTCCGGCCGGGCGTGCACGGCCGGCTCAATCACGGGCTGATCCTCGCGCTGTGGTCGCTGCCGGTGCTGATCGCGCCGCCGATCTTCTCCTCCGACGCCTTCCTCTATGCCGATCAGGGCTGGATCATCAGCCAGGGCCTGGACCCCTATCAGGTCGGGCTCACCGATGCGGGCGGCCCGTTCGCGGCCAACGTCCACCCGGCCTGGCAGCACACCACGGCGGTCTATCCGCCCGCGGCGCTGCTCGTGCAATATCTCGTCACCGAAGTCACCGGCTATCGCGGGCTGATCTCCGTGGTCGCCATGCGCATCCCCGCCTTGCTCGCTGTCGTCGTCATCGCGCTCGGCGTGCCCCGGCTCGCCCGGGCGCTCAAGGCCGATGTGGAGACCGCGAAATGGTTCGCGGTGATCAATCCGCTGCTGCTCCTGCACTTCGTCGGCGGCATGCACAACGACGCCTGGATGGTCGCGCTCGTCGTCGTCGCCGCGATCTCGGCGTTGCGGTTCGGGATCGGCGGAATGCGCGCGGGCGCCGTGCTCGTCGGCATCGGCGCCGCGTTCAACCCACCCGGGCTCGCGGCCGCGATCGCCATCGGCCTCCTGCCCGTCGCGGCCCGGCTGAAGGACCTGACGCTCGGCAAGCGACTGGCCACGATGATCGTCTATTGCGGGAGCGCGTTGATCATCGCCGCCGGCACCTTTGTCGTCGTCTCGCTCGCCATCGGCTATGAGTTCCTCGGCTGGATGAAGGCCACCGGAATCCACGAGACCACCTGGGGCATGTCCCCCTCGTCGATGGTGGAACAGATCATCGGGCCGCTCGCGCGCGAGGTGGGCATCGACCGGCCACTGCTGCCGATGCTCTCGACGTTCACCACGCTGCTCAGCCTGGTCGTCGGCGCGCTCATCGCCTGGCGCTATTTCTTCGCCGACCGGATCGCTGCGCGGCCGTTGCGCTTGCGCAGCGTCCGCCGGATCCCCGGCGGTGAAGCGCCCAAGACCGACCGGAGCTGGCGGGACCATCCGCTGCGCTGGCTCGCCTGGTCGTTCACCGCGCTCGGCTTCGGCGGCGCCGGATTCCATGTGTGGTACATGCTGTGGGGCGGCATCTATCTCGGCATGCTCCGCTATGGCAATCGGATGTTCCGCGCCCTCATCGCCGCGATCATCGCGCTGATCGTGATGGAGGCCGGGCTGGAGTACTACTCGCTTCGCCCCATCCCCGGCATTCTCTTCGGATCCGCTCTAGGCTGGATCTTCTTCGTGAATTCCTCGGCCCTCCAGATCGTGGCGGACGCCGAGCACGAGGACGCACACGAGACGAAGGGCGTGATGGCGGCATGAGGATCGCGGTCAGCGGGGCATCGGGGTTTCTCGGGTCGGCGCTGACCGAGCGGCTTGCCAACGAGCACGAGGTCATCCGCCTCGTCCGGCGGCCCGCCACCTCACCCCTGGAGCGCCGCTGGGATCCCGACGCCGGGTTCATCGAGTCGCTCGGGCTGTCCGACATCGATGCCGTCATCAACCTCTCCGGGGCCGGCATCGCCGACCGCCGCTGGAGCGAGGCGCGCTGCCGCGAGCTGCTCACCTCCCGGACCAGGACCACCCGCACCCTCGCCCGTCTCATCGCTGGCGAGGAGCGTCCCGCGCTGTTTCTGTCCGGATCAGCCGTGGGTGTCTATGGCGACACCGGCGATGTGGTCATCGAGGAGACCGCACCCGCCGGCTCCGGCTTCCTGGCCGACCTGTGCCGCCAATGGGAGGCAGCGACCGCCGAATCCGGCGTACGCACCATTCACCTGCGCACCGGACTCCCGCTCGACCGGGCCGGTGGTTTCCTCGGCAAGCAGCTGCCGCTGTTCGCCCTCGGTCTCGGCGGGCGCATGGGAGATGGGCGGCACTGGCTGCCGTGGATCGCGCTCACGGACTGGGTCGGTGCGATCGCCCATCTCCTCGGCTCAAAGGTCGCCGGGCCGGTGAACCTGTCCGCGCCCGAGCCCGTCACCAACGCCGAGCTGACCCAAGAACTCGGGCGCCAGCTCAACCGGCCGACAAAGCTGCCGGTCCCGCTGCTGCCGCTGCGGGCCGTTTTCGGCCGGCAGCTGGTCGAGGAGATGCTGCTGGCCAGCAACCGCATGGTCCCCACGAAGCTGCTGGAGTCCGGCTACGAGTTCGCCCACCCGGAGCTGCCCGGCGGCCTCGCCGCGGCGCTTCGCCGCTGAAGGAGCCCCCATGGCCGAGCACACCACGACCGAAGCCACCGAGATCGCCACGAGCAAGGTCGCGACCGATCCCGGCACCGGCGGCGACCTGCTGGTCGAGTTCATGCGCGAAGCCGGGGTCGAGGTCGCGTTCGGCGTCATCTCGATCCACAACATCCCCCTGATCGAGGCGGTCGACCGCGAGCTGCGGTTCGTGCCCGTGCGCCACGAGGCGTCGGCGATCAATGCCGCGGATGGGTACGCGAGGGCGACCGGGGGGATCGGTGTCGCGATCACCTCGACCGGGACCGGTGCGGGCAATGCGGCCGGCGCGATGCTGGAGGCGCTCACCGCGGGCAGCCGGGTCCTGCACGTCACGGGCAACATCGACAAGAAATTCCTCGGGGAGGGCCGCGGGGTCTACCACGAGGTGCCGCGCCAGCTGGACATGCTGCGTTCGGTCTCCCGCCACACCCTGCAGGTGGAGAAGCCCAAGCAGGCCGCCCGGGTCCTTGCGGAGGCGATGCGGCTGCTCGACACCGCGCCGACGGGGCCGGTGAGCATCGACTGGCCGATCGACCTGCAATACACGGCTGATCCGGCCAAGCAGGCCCCGGTGCCGGACGCCGACCCGAAAATCCTGACCCCCGGCAAGCGGGAGATCGCC
>JAUNRO010000349.1:0-245 GCA_030544185.1 Propionibacteriaceae bacterium
CCCCCGTATACGCCGAGGAAGAACGCGCCAGCCACGGAGACGCCCACGGTCACCCGGGTCGGGAACGGCTCGACGCCATCGCGTCGGGGCGGTTCCTCGGCGGGCTCCGGGCCCGCGTGGTCGATGCGGCGCTTGATGGCCGGTCCTGCGATGACCAGGATCGTGCCGATGCCGATGAGCCAGGGGACCACCGCAGCGAACACCTCGGCGGAGAAATGCAGGAGCAAGGACGCACCGACGATGCC
>JAUNRO010000349.1:255-3297 GCA_030544185.1 Propionibacteriaceae bacterium
ATTCTGACCGTCGCGAGATGGGTGCGCAGTTCCTGACGGTAGACGACGACTCCGGAGACGCTGCCGGGGACGATGCCGATCGTGTTGGCGATCGTCGCGGTCAGCGGTGGGAATCCCAGCAGCATGAGGATGGGGAACGACACGAGGGTGCCGGCTCCGACGATGACGTTGATCCCGCCCGCGAGGAAGCCGGCGCCGAAGATCGCGCCCCAGTCCAGGATCTGCAGCCAGTCGAACGGCATCTCCCAGCCCTCCTGATCGCTGTGAGATTGACGAGAGAGACACACCTGCGTCTCCCGTCGCTTCAGCATGGCAGAGGAAGTCGTGACGAGTTATCATCTCACCCCGGCCGCGCGGCGCGATCTTTCGTCGATCTGGGATTTCACCGAGGAGCGATGGGGCGTCGAGCAGGCCGAGACCTACGTGGCGGAGATCAGGGCAGCGATCGAGCGCATCACCGCTGACCCGCGGCGCGGTGGTGCTTGTGCGGAGATCCGGGAGGGCTATCGCCGCTACAGCATTGGCAGCCACACCTGCTTTTCTATATCGACCGTGCCGATGGCGTGGATGTGATCCGGATCCTGCACCAGCGGATGGACCCAGCCCGGCACCTGTGAGACAAGAGGGGTGTGCCGAGGTGCTCGCGCAGGAAGGCCGGATCTTGCCAGTGTGCGCCACGCAGGAACGACGTCCAGGCAAAACCCTGCGCCGGGCATAGATTAGGCCAATCGTGAAGCGGCTAAGCAACTACGTCTTCGTGCGCCACCGCCATAACTGGATCCAGCTGATCAAGTTCGGGATGGTCGGCGGTTCCGGCGTGCTCGTAAACTTCCTCGTCACGGTGATCGGCAACAAGATATTCCCGCACTACCTGGGCGTTGCGATCGATCTGCCGTTCACCGACTTCAACATCCGCTGGTATCACGTCATCACCTCGCTCGCCTTCTTCATCGCGAACATCTGGAACTTCCAGCTGAACCGCACGTGGACGTTCAAGTCCGGCAAGCACGCGGGCTGGTTCAAAGAGTTCTTCCCGTTCCTGACCACGGGCCTCGTTGCGTACGCGGTGGGACAGACGCTGATCACGCTGATGCTGAAGCAAGGCTCACCGCTCGAACTCAGGCACTGGTTCGGTTTCCTCGACGACTCCACCGGGCTGCGCACGGCGCTCTATTGGGCCAACCTGATCCAGATCATCATCACGATGCCGATCAATTTCGTGGTGAACAAGCTCTGGACCTTCCGGGCCGTGCGCAGCAAGCGCCTCCGCCCCGATTCGGGGCTGCCGATGGTCGCCTCCGCGGTCGCGCCGGAGATCATCGACGAGGAGGGCCGCCCGCGGCCCGAGGACGACACGATCCGGCTGCGCCGGAAGCCGCGTGAGGACTGACCGGTGCACCTGAAATCCCTGACCCTGCGTGGCTTCAAGTCGTTCGCCTCCGCGACCACGCTGAACTTCGAGCCCGGCATCACCTGTGTCGTCGGGCCCAACGGGTCGGGCAAGTCGAACGTCGTCGATGCCCTGGCCTGGGTGATGGGCGCCCAGGCCGCCAAGTCGCTGCGGGGCGGGAAGATGGAGGACGTCATCTTCGCCGGCACCTCCGGCCGGGCCCCCTTGGGCCGCGCCGAGGTCGCGCTGACCATCGACAACACCGACGGGGCGTTGCCGATCGACTACACCGAGGTGACGATCTCGCGGACGATGTTTCGCAACGGTGGCTCCGAATATGCGATCAACGGCCGCAACTGCCGCCTCCTCGACGTCCAGGAACTGCTCAGCGACTCCGGCATCGGCCGGGAGATGCACGTCATCGTGGGTCAGGGTCAGCTCGACTCGATCCTCCAGGCCACCCCGGAGGGCCGCCGGGGCTTCATCGAGGAGGCCGCCGGCGTCCTCAAGCACCGCAAGCGCAAGGAGAAGGCGCTGCGCAAGCTCGAGTCGACCGAGGCGAACCTCAACCGGCTCAACGACCTGATCGGCGAGATCCGCCGCCAGCTCAAGCCGCTGGGCCGCCAGGCCGAGGTCGCGCGCCGGGCCGCGGTGATCCAGGCCGAGGTCCGCGACGCCCGCGCCCGCCTGCTGGCCGATGATCTCGTGCAGGCCCAACTCGCGCTCGCCTCGGATCTCGCCGACGACACCGCCCTGCGTACCCGCCGGGACAACGTCGAGCATGCCCTCACCGCCGCCCGCGAGGCCGAGGCCGAGGCGGAGGAGAGCGTGCGCGCCGCGCAGCCGGCGGTGACGGCGGCGCAGGAGACGTGGTACGCCCTGGCTGGGCTTGCCGAGCGGGTCACGACCACGGTCCAGGTGGCGGGCGAACGGCTGCGGGGTGCGTCGTCGGATCCGGGGGAGGCCCGCCCGGGCCGCGATCCGGACCAGCTGGATGCCGAAGCCGAGAAGACCGCGGCGGACGAGCGGGAGCTGCAGGCCGAGACCGAGCGGCTCGGCACCGCGCTGGCGAGCGCCGGCGCGGCGCGCGCGGAGGCCGAGAGTGCGCACGCCGCAGAGGAGAAGCGGATCAACGACCAGCTGCGAGCGATCGCGGACCGCCGCGAGGGGCTGGCCCGGCTGCAGGGCCAGGTCGCCTCGGCGCGGTCGCGCTCGGAGGCCGTGGTCGCGGAGCTGGGGCGCCTGGCGGCGGCCCGGGACGAGGCGCTGGCCCGCGCCGACCGAGCCCGGCGGGAGTTCACCGCGCAGGAGACCCGGGTCGCCGGGCTGGACGCGGGGGAGGGCAACCTCGACGCCGAGCACGAGAACGCCGAGGAGCAGCTCGCGCGGGCGACCGACGAACTCGCCCGGCTGCGCCACGAGGAACAGACCGCGAACGCCGACCGCGCCGCCACCACCGCGCGGCTGGAGGCGCTGCGGCTCGGCCTGGAACGCAAGGACGCCTCCGCAGCCCTGCTGGCCGCGACCGACCGGATGAGCGGGCTGCTGGGCTCGGTGGCCGCCCTGGTGGATGTGGAGCACGGCTTCGAGACCGCCGTCGCCGCGGCGCTGGGCTCGGCCGCCGATGCGGTCGCGGTGAGCGATGTCGAGGC
>JAUNRO010000350.1 GCA_030544185.1 Propionibacteriaceae bacterium
GGCTGGTGAATGAGCCGTTGGTGGATCGGGCGGCCGATGCGGCCGGGCTGCGGGTCGTGGTCAAGGGGGAGGTGCTCATCCTCGGCCCCGACCGGCTCGCCGAGATCCGCAACGATGTCCTGCGCCACCACAAGCTCAACCAGGCCCGGGGCGCGGCCGAACAGGCGCTGCTGGCGGCGCTCTGGGATCTCAGGCCGGCCGAGCTCGACCTCGAGCGCGACGAGTTCGACGATCTCGTCACCGACCAGGCCGCCTATCGGATGTTCCTCCAGGCGTGGTGGCCGAGCCTCAGCCCGGTGCAGGTGCTGGCCCGGTTGGCCGACCCCCGGCTCGCCGTCCGGCTCGCCGAGGGCGTGCTGGCGGCGCGGGACGCAGAGCGGTTGGCGGAGTCCTATGCGGAGTACGCCGACTGGTCCGTCGCGGACGTCGCGCTGCTCGACGAGCTGGCGGCGATCCTGGGCCCCGTGGTGGTGGAGGCGGAGCCCGATCCGCTGCTGTTCCTCGCCGATGGGGCCGATGTGTCGGAGGTCGTCACGACCGCCGACCGCACCGCCCAGCGCCGGGAGTCCGATCCGTTCGCTGAGGTCCATGACACCTATGCCCATGTGCTCGTCGACGAGGCCCAGGACATCACGCCCCTGCAGTGGCTGATGCTGCGCCGTCGCGGCGCGCAGGCGAGCTGGACGATCGTCGGCGACCCCGCGCAGAGCTCCTGGCCGGACGCCGAGGAGAGCGCGAACGTGCTCAACGAGCTCATCGGCCGCGCCCCGCACCGAAACTTCCGGATGAGCACCAACTATCGCTCCCCCGCCGAGGTCTTCGAACTCGCGGCCCAGGTCGTCAGCGCCGTCAACCCCAACGCCGATCTGCCCCGCGCGGTGCGCCACACCGACATCGAGCCCCTGCTGCTTGCCGTCCGCCCGGACGACCTCGACGCGGCGCTGGTCGAGCGCGTGGCCGAACTCGCCGACCACGTCGCCGGCACCATCGGCGTGATCTGCCCGCCCTCACGGATCGCCCACGCCAGCCAGGTCCTCGGCCATTCCGCGCTTGCCGGGCTGGCCGACCGGATCGGCGTCGTCACCCCGCTGGAGGCCAAGGGCCTCGAATATGACGCGGTGATCGTGATCTCCCCCGATGAGATCGTCACCGAGTCCCCCGGCGGGATCCGCGTCCTCTATGTCGCCCTCACCCGGCCGACCCAGCGGCTCGTCACCCTTGATGTCACCCCCAGCGGCACCCGCGGCGAGTGGCGCCGCGTGCTGGACTGAACCCCCGAGCCCGGGCGCTCAGCCCACGAGCTTGCGGCTCAGGGGCCGCGATGCCTGGAGGTTGGCATAGATCGCCCGGGTCGCAGGGGAGCGGTTCAGCGTGAAGTAGTGCAGCCCCGGCGCGCCCCCGTCAAGGAGTTCCTCACACAGTTGGGTCGCCACCTCGATGCCGATGGCCCGGACGCTGGCCGGGTCGCCGGCGTGGGTGCGCAACCGGGCGACGAGCGCAGGCGGCAGGTCCGCACCGGACAGCTCGGCGAAGCGCTCGATCTGCTTGAGGTTCGTGACCGGCTGGATGCCCGGGATGATCGGCAGGTCACAGCCGTGGGAGCGCACGCGTTCGACGAGCTCGAAATAGGAGTTCGGGTCGAAGAACAGCTGGGTGATCGCAAACGCTGCCCCCGCCTCGGCCTTGTCCACAAGGATGCGAGCATCGAGCTCGGCATCATACTTCTCCGGGTGCACATCCGGGAATGCCGCCACCCCGATGCAGAAATCGCCCAGCGACGAGACCAGGCGCACGAGCTCGGTGGCGTTCCGCAGCCCTTCGGGATGCTGGACCCACGGCGCGGTAGGACCGCCCGGGGGGTCGCCCCGGACCGCGAGAATGTGCCGGACGCCCGCATCGGCGTACGCTCCCACGACCCGCCGCACGTCCTGCCGGGACTGGCTCACGACCGTGAGGTGGCCCATCGTGCGCAGGGTCGTCTCCTCCGAGATGCGGCGAGTGACGTTGATCGTGCGGTCCCGGGTGGAGCCGCTCGCGCCATAGGTGACCGAGATGAAGTCCGGAGCCAGTGCCTCCAGCTCCCGGATCGTGCGCCACAACGTCGCCTCCGCCTCGGCCGTGGCCGGCGGGAAGAACTCGAAGGAGAACAGGGGCCGGCTCGCGGAGGCCAGCAGCTCATCGACTTTGGGCACGATCGACGGGAACGGGAACGGACGATTCCTGCTCACCGGCTCGATGGCTGCGGGGTTGCTCGACATGCGCGACACCCTAGGTGAGCCGGCGAAGGTGATCCGTCCTAGGCTCAGGGTGTGAGCACCCTCCTGGATCCCCGCGACCCGCTGTCCGCCGCCCTGCGCGAGGAGATCGGCGCGGAGATCGCTGATTTCATCACCGCGCGCCGAGGCCTGCTCACCGATGTCGGGCCCGAGGCGCTGGTGCTGAGCGACCTGGCCCAGGCGTTCGCCGCGGGCGGGAAGCGGATGCGTCCGGCCTTCGCGGTGTGGGGCGCCGTCGCGGCCGCGGGGCTCCCCGCCGACCCGGCGCCCATGATCCGCGCGGCGGCCGCCATCGACCTGCTGCACACCGGGATCCTCGTCCACGACGACGTCATGGACGGCTCCGACACCCGCCGCGGTCTGCCCGCCGCGCACCGCCAGCTCGCCGCCCTCCATCGCGAGGAGCAATTGCTCGGCTCCGGTGATGCGTTCGCCCGGGCGGGTGCGATCATCCTCGGCGACCTCCTGCAGCTCTGGTCGATCGAGATGCTCGACACCTCCGGCCTGCCCGCCGACGATCTCACCCGGGCCCGGCCGGCCCTCGCCCGGATGCGGACCGAGGTCACCTGCGGCCAGTTCCTCGACGTTCAGATCCAGCACCAGCCGATCGCCGACCCCCAGCACGCACTGCTGGCTGCGGCGCGGGTGGTGGAATACAAGACGGCGAAATATACGGTGCAGCGCCCTGCCCAGTTCGGCGCCCTGCTCGCCGGAGGCGCCGATGAGTTGCTCAACGCGCTCGAGGCCTATGGCTCGGCTCTCGGCCGGGCCTTCCAGTTCCGCGATGATCTCCTCGGAGTGTTCGGCGATGAGATGACGACCGGCAAGCCCGCCGGAGACGATCTGCGGGAGGGCAAACGGACCGTGCTCGTCGCCCATGCGTACGCCGGGACCTCCGATGCCGGCCGCGCCCTGCTGGCCCGCGATCTGGGCAATCCGGACCTCGATGCCGACCGGATCACCGAGCTGCGGGCGCTCATCGTCGACTCCGGCGCGCCCGAGCTGGTGGAGGCG
>JAUNRO010000351.1:0-2350 GCA_030544185.1 Propionibacteriaceae bacterium
TCGCTTCGATGTGGTCACGCAGCGCGACGAGCTGTTCGTCGGTCAGGTCGCGGACGCGGGTGTCGCCACTGATCCCCGTGGCTTCCAGGGTCTCCAGGGCGCGGGTGCGACCGACGCCGAAGATGTAGGTGAGGGCGACCTCGAGGCGCTTCTCGCGCGGCAGGTCGACACCAATGAGGCGGGCCATGCGGCTCTCCTTGCGGGTTCTCGGACGGCGTGGTCGGGTTCCAATCGACGAGTACGCCGGCCGCGGAGGTCTGGGCGCGAGGCATCTGCATTCGTGAGCCGGCCGCGGGGCCCCGAGGGGCGCCGAATCCGGCGTACTCACAACACAGCCCCGGCCTCCGACCGGGGGTAGGTGGAGAGTTGATCTCCACTGGCAACACCGGAGGATCTCATCGAGATCCACAGGAACGTCCTGGGTGTCTGGCCTCACGTTGGTTGATGTTCAGTTGTGGTGGTGTGTCAAGTGGTGCGCTGCGCGCCCCACCCAAAGCTGGCCGGGGAGATCCTCAGCCCTGGCGCTGCTTGTGGCGCGGGTTGTCGCAGATCACCATCACGCGACCGTGCCGGCGAATCACCTTGCACTTGTCGCAGATCTTCTTGACGCTCGGCTGAACCTTCATCGAGCTTCTTTCTGATTCGAGGCGCACCGGAAGACCGGCACGCCTGTGCTGGACGATCTGTTGTCGATCACTTGTGCCGGTAGACGATGCGGCCGCGGTTCAGGTCGTAAGCAGAGATCTCCACGACCACGCGGTCGCTCGGAAGGATGCGGATGTAGTGCTGCCGCATCTTGCCGCTGATCTGGGCGAGCACCTTGTGTCCGTTCGCCAGCTCAACGCGGAACATCGCGTTGGGCAGCGCCTCGACAACGGTGCCCTCCATCTCGAGAAAGCCCTCTTTTTTCGACATGTACTCTCAATCTGTCCGGGCAGGGGCCCGGCACTGCTGAAAATGGCGGAAACGGTCAACCGGCAGGGTGGACCGACGTGACATACTACGCCGCTTCCTCGTGCGCACCAAATTCAGGTGCCGCAAACAATTCACGCCGCGGCGAGCTCGCCGTCGCTGCGGCGGCGGAGCCGGGCCCGATAGAGCGCGAGCGAGTCGCGGAGGGCGCGCAGGACATAGGGCGGGAACTCCATGCCGTTGCGGTTGGCCCACAGCAGCTTGGCCTCAAAGCGGCCGACGTCCTTGGCGAAGCCTTCGAGATCGTCGGTGAACCCGAGGCCCTCCATCACCCCGCCCATGTCGGCGGTGTAGTGCTTCTTGCCGTTGGTCCCGACGAGCCCATAGGAATACGACCGGATCTGCCTGGCGAGCCAGAGCTGCCACGGCTTGAGCCGCCCGCTCTCGATCATCTCGCGGGCGGACATCTGATAGAAGGCGAAGTGACCGGGCTCCTGCTGCTTGATGGGTGCGATGATCGTGTGGGTGATCGCGTCCTCGCCGAGCTCGGTCATCGCCTTGTGCAGCGTGTTGTACGCCAGGACGGCCTGGCGCTCGGTGCTCGCGCCGGTCAGGTAGTAGAGCAGCCGGGTGACCTCGCCGATCGCGGGGAGGTGGGAGAGCGCACCGAGGATCTTCATCGAGGACTGCACCTCGAGCATCGGCTCGGCCGGCCCCATGCCGATGTCCTGACCCAGCTGGTCGATGATCAATCCGTGCTGGATCTCCTGGGGCTGCCAGACGTCCTCATAGAACATCCGGTCGATCTCCTGCGGCCGGGGCAGCAGGACCAGCAACTCGAGGACGTTGCGGTCGACCTCAAGCTCGACCCGGGCCAAGTATTCGATGACATGCCCGAAGCGCTCGCGCACCGCGTCAGGGTTCTTGACTGTTCGATCCACCGTCGACAGCGCGATCGGGGGATGCTGCTCGCCGAGACGTTCGACGTGCTCTCTGATCTTCTGTTCGGTCATGCTTTCCCTCGCCACAGACCCATTCTAGGTCAGATCGTTAAGGGCTTGACCAACTCTGGGTGAAGCTTCGCTCCCGCCGAGGTAGCTCACAACAGGATCAGCAGCAGGATGATGACGGCCACCAGCACAGCCCCGCCGAGGCCGCCGATGAGCGCGAGCTGACTCCGGGCCGCCGGGGTGCGGGCCTCGGTCAGCTCCCCCGGTCGCCCCGGGGCCTGCTCCACGATCGCCGGCACGTCATAGGTCGCCGGTTTCCCGAGCGCCTCCACCGGCGCGATCAGATCGCGCAGCGTCCGGGCACCGAACACCTGGTCGAGCAGCTCGCTATAGGTCGTCTGGTCGATCTCGCCCTTCTCGAAGGCCTCGTTGAGCTGCGCACTCAGCCGATTGCGTTCGGCGTCGGTGACGGGCTCGTCCGGCTGACT
>JAUNRO010000351.1:2360-3286 GCA_030544185.1 Propionibacteriaceae bacterium
CGGTATCGCGATGAGATCGGCAGGTCCACCTCTTCACTCTAACCGCCCGGGTTGTCCACAGGCTCCACCGCAGGTCACGCCGTCCCGTCGCCGTCCGTCGTCGGCTGTTCACGGGCGATCAACGCAGAGGCCGCAACGGCTGCAACAACCATTCAGGCGGCGTCCAGCGCGTCACACCGACATGCACACTCCGCGACGCAATAGTCGGCGACGAAACACGCGTCCGGGCACTCGCACTCGGGCGCAACATAGCCCTGCGCCTTGCGCCAGGCCTCGAACAGCCGGTAGTCATAGCGACGGCGCATCCCGCGCATCCAGCGCGCGTCGGCGATGAAGGCGTCCACTTCCGACGGATACGGATGGTCCGGCGGTGCCTCGCCCTTCCGCGCCCGGCGCCGGTGGTAGTCGTGATCCCAGCGCCCCGGCGTACACCAGAAACGCTGCCTGTGGTGCGTATGCGCCGGGGCAGCCCACTCCGGGAAGAACATCGCGACATCCAGATGCGCCGGCAACCGACGCCCTGCCTGGTCACGCACAGCGTCCTGGCGCATCGGCGCCACATCCTTCTGATCGGCGTCACGCACCTGCAGCTCGAAGTCCGCCAGCCCCAGCAGCGTGCGAAACATCGACAACGACGGCTCGACCTCCCCGGTCTCCCACCGCGCCACCGTCGGCTGCGACACGCTCAGCCGCTGAGCCAGCTCCCGCTGGCTCAGATCGCACACCCGGCGCACCCGCCGGATCAACCCAGGGACGTCCAACTCCGGGAACGGACTGTGCTGCTCGGATTGCCGGTATTGCTCACGCTGCTCCATAGCCCCACCCTCGCAGCCACCTCCGACATTCTCGATCGTCAGCGCTCGGAGGCCGGGCCTGCCCACGACCATCGCGAGCGCCCTCCGTGGCACCCGACCATCGCGAGACGA
>JAUNRO010000352.1:0-2059 GCA_030544185.1 Propionibacteriaceae bacterium
CTACGACCTGCACCGTGACCTCACCCAGCCGATCCACATCCGGCCGGGCGACGGCATCGAGTTCACCGCCTTTGAGCTCGGGCGGGCGGAGGCGGTGCGTGATTTGCACAATCAGTGTTTCGCGTCGTTGGGCGCCAGCGAGGTCAGCGAAGAGATGTGGCTGGGCAGGTTGCGCGAGGAGACATTTCGCCCGGAGTGGTCCTACCTGGCCCTCGACGGTGACCGGGTCGTCGGCTACGCGATGAGCGGGCTCGATGAATCGGCCGATGACGGGGTGCTGGGTGGCTGGACGGAACGCTTCGGGGTGCATCCCGAGTACCGGGGCCGCGGCCTGTCGCTGGCCCTCTTGGGCCGCTGCCTGAGCGCGATGCGCGACGCGGGCTGCCAGGAGGCCGGCATCGGCATCGACACCATGGATGGCGAGGGGATCCACCGGCTCGCCGCCCAACTCGGCTACACGACGCGCGATGCGGTCGCGCTGCTCACAAAGGTTGTGGACTAAGCTTCCTTGAGGCATCAGTAACCAAGAGTAGGAAGCGGGACCGATGGCGGGTCATTCCAAGTGGGCAACGACGAAGCACAAGAAGGCGGTGATCGACGCCCGGCGCGGCAAGCTCTTCGCCAAGCTGATCAAGGGCATTGAGGTCGCGGCCCGGCTGGGTGGAGGCGATCCTGCTGGCAATCCCGCGCTGGAACTGGCGATCCTCAAAGCCAAGAAGTCCTCGGTGCCCAACGACAACATCGATCGCGCGGTCAAGCGCGGCTCAGGCGCGGAATCCGGCGGCGCCGATTACGAGACGATCATGTACGAGGCCTACGGCTCCGCCGGAGTGGGCCTCCTGATCGAATGCCTCACCGACAACCGCAATCGCTCGGCCTCCGAGGTCCGCGTCGCGGTCACCCGCAACGGCGGCACCATGGCCGACATCGGTTCGGTGCAGCGCGGCTTCACCCGGATGGGCGTCGTCACCGTCCCCAAGCAGCAGGCGGGCCGCGAGGTGTCAGACGACGACCTGCTGGAGGCCGCGCTCGACGCCGGCCTGGAGGAGGTCGCCGACGAGGGCGACACCTGGGCGGCACACTGCGACCCCAACGACCTCGACGCCGTGCGCAAGGCCGTCGAATCGGCCGGGCTGGAGTTCGACTCGGCGGAGGTCGGCTTCGTCGCCACGTTCGACACCCCGGTCGACGACATCGAGGTGGCGCAGCGCGTGTTCCGCATCATCGACGCCCTCGAGGACTCCGACGACGTGCAGAACGTCTACTCCAACCTCGATCTGACCCCCGAGGTGGCCGCCGCGCTGGAAACCGCGGAGGAGTGACCGGCCGGGCATGCGAGTCATCGGCATTGACCCGGGCCTGACCCGCTGCGGTATCGGCATCGTCGACGGCACCGTCGGCCGCCCACCGCAGCTGGTCGCCGTCGGGGTGGTGCGGACCCCCGCCGATCTCGGGGTGGCGGAGCGACTGCTCGCCCTCGAACGGGGCTTGGCCACGTGGTTCGACGAGTACGAACCCGAGGCCGCCGCCATCGAGCGGGTCTTCGCCCAACACAACCTGCAATCGGTGATGGACACCGCGCAAGCCTCCGGGGTGGCTGCCCTGACCGCCGCCCGGCGTGGGCTGCCCGTGGCGTTCCACACGCCGTCGGAGGTCAAGGCGGCCGTGACCGGCTCCGGCTCGGCGGACAAGGCGCAGGTGACGCTCATGGTGACCCGGATCCTCAAGCTGGCGGAGAAGCCGTCACCGGCCGACGCCGCCGACGCACTGGCCGTGGCCGTGACCCACGTGTGGCGCGGCGCCGGCACCAATCGATATGCCGCCGCGGTGGCGGCAGCCAGGGGGAAGCGATGATCGCCCAATTGACCGGAACCGTGCTCAACGCGGGCGCCACCACCTGCGTGCTCGACGTGGGCGGCGTCGGGTTCTTCCTCCACGTGTCCCCCTCGACGGCGGCGGCGCTGCGGCCGGGGGAACCTGGCACCATCTTCACCACGATGGTGGTGCGCGAGGATTCGATGACGCTCTACGGCTTCAGCGAACCCGAGGAGCGCGAGAT
>JAUNRO010000352.1:2069-3279 GCA_030544185.1 Propionibacteriaceae bacterium
ATCGGCCTCGGGCGTCGGGCCCAAGGTGGCACTGGCCATCACCTCGGTGCTGAGCCCCGCAGACTTCCGCCGCGCCATCCAGACCGAGGATCTGGCCCGCTTGATGGCGGTGCCGGGCATCGGGCGCAAGGGTGCCCAACGCATCGTCATTGAGCTGAAGGACAAGGTGGTGGCCCTCGGTGTCGGCGCCGACGACGAGGTGGCCGACGAGGTGCCCGGCGCTGAGCCCGAGGCTTGGCGGGCGCAGGTCAGCGAAGGGCTCCAATCGCTCGGCTGGTCCGCGCGCGACGCCGACGCCGCCTGCGACAACGTGGCCCACCTCGTCGACGAGGATCCGGACATCTCGATGGGCAAGCTGCTGCGCGCCGCGCTCAACTCGCTGGCGAGGCGATAGTGGACCATTCCCAGTTGGACCCCCACGCGCTCGTCGAGGAGCGCGACTACGAGGCGGCGCTGCGGCCCAAGAGCCTCGCCGAGTTCGAGGGCCAGCCCCGCGTGCGCGAGCAGCTCGCGTTGGTGCTCGACGCCGCACGGCACCGCGGCACCGCGCCGGACCACGTGCTGCTGTCCGGGCCCCCGGGTCTGGGCAAGACGACGCGGGCGATGAACATCGCCGAAGAGCTGGGCACCGGGCTGCGGATCTCGTCCGGCCCGGCGATCCAGCACGCCGGGGACCTGGCCGCCATCTTGTCCGGGCTCGACGAAGGCGAGGTGCTCTTCCTCGACGAGATCCACCGGCTGTCGCGGCCGGCCGAGGAGATGCTCTACCTGGCCATGGAGGACTTCCGCGTCGACGTCATCGTCGGCAAGGGCCCCGGCGCCACCGCCATCCCCATCGAACTGCCGCCCTTCACCCTGGTGGGCGCCACGACCCGAGCCGGCATGTTGCCCGGCCCGCTGCGGGACCGCTTCGGCTTCACCGGCCAACTGGACTTCTACGCCGCCGGCGATCTGGCCGGCATCGTGACCAACTCGGCCGCGAAGCTGGGCGTGGCCATCAATGCCGACGCCACCGACGAGATCTCGCGCCGCTCCCGAGGCACGCCCCGCATCGCGAACCGATTGCTGCGCCGCGTCCGGGACTTCGCCCAGGTGAAGGGCCACTCCACGGCGGATCGGGAGGTGGCCCGGGCCGCGCTGGAGCTGTACGAGGTGGACGAACGCGGGCTCGACCGGCTCGATCGCGGCGTCTTGTCGGCGCTGTGCAACC
>JAUNRO010000353.1 GCA_030544185.1 Propionibacteriaceae bacterium
GTCGGTTCCGGCTCGCGCTCCGGGGCGAGCGGCCCGCTGCTGGAGGACGTGCTTTCACGGACGGCGAAGGCGCTCGGGGCGAGCGACGACGAATACCGGCGGATGCTGGCCCGCTCGTCGTGCATCTCCGCCGATGCGGGGCACGCGGTGCACCCGAACTATGTCGGCTCGCACGATCCGGTCAACCGGCCGCTCATCAACGAGGGGCCGTTGCTCAAGATCAACGCCAACCAGCGCTATGCCTCGGATGCGGTCGGCGAGACGATGTGGCGGCGCGCCTGCGCGGTCGCGGGCGTACCGACCCAGACGTTCGTGTCGAACAACGCCATCCCGTGCGGGTCGACAATCGGCCCGCTCACCGCGACGCGGCTCGGGATCACCACGGTCGATGTCGGCGTGCCCGTGCTCGGCATGCACTCCGCCCGCGAGATGTGTGGCGTTGACGACCTTTATCACCTCACGCGAGCGCTGCTGGCGTACTGGTCCGGAGCCTAGAAATCCTGTCGCGCGACAGCCGTGTGGCTCTCAGCTGGGGATGATCGCGATGAAGCCCTCGAGGCCCGCTTGCGCGCAGGTGCAGGGCTGCGGGACCTTGTGGGGGTGGATCCCGAGTCACTGGAACTGGCCGTATGCGCCTCGCTAGGCACTCCCGAGGAGCCGTCGCGCGCAGCGGTCGAGGCGGCGGAGGTCTGGGGACTTGATGAGCGTGCGGAGCTGGGTCACGGGGATTTCGCCTATTCCCCGCGTGAGCTCGCGGCGACCTATGCCGACCGGACTCAGTCCCGCTGGGTGATGGTGCAGGCGCACGTGGACAACCGCTGCGTTGGCGTCGCAAGCGTCCAGGTGCCTCACGTCGACAACCAGCACATGCTCGGCGTCGATCTGCGAATCGATCCGGGTTCGGACGCTGCAACGGTGCTCGACGGGCTGTGGACGGCGGTCTCTGATCTGCTGACCGGCGAGGGCCGGACTACGGTGATCGTGTGGCTCTATTCGAGGCCGCCCGGTGACCCGCTCCGACCCAGAACCGGTGCGGGTGCGGTCCGACGCACACCGGTCACCGATTGGCTGGAGCATCGTGGGTTCGAGTTGGAGCAGGTCGAGGTGGCGAGCACGCTCGAGGTGCCCGCGGCGTTGGCGCATGCGGAGCTGCTGGAAGCCGAGGCGACGATCCGGAGCGCCGGCTACGACCTGATCTCCTGGGTCGGGTCGACCCCGCCGGCGCTGCAGGACGCGATGGCTGGGCAGCGGGCGCGGATGAGCACGGACGTGCCGTTGGGCGAGATCGCGATGGAGCCCGAGGCCTGGGACGCAGCCAGGGTGCGCGCCGAAGACGCGGTCGTCGTCGCGATGGGCCGGTCTCAGGTCTGGACGATCGCCGTCGAGCGAGTCAGCGGCGCGGTGGTCGCGCACACGATGCTGACCGGTCCGGAGAATGGGTTGACGGACGTGGCTTTTCAGGACGACACCCTCGTGCGCACCGAGCACCGCGGGCATCGTCTCGGGCTGCGGATCAAGGCCGCGAACCTGCGCCACCTTGCGGAGCAGTTGCCTCGTGTGCGACGGATCCACACGTGGAACGCTGAGGAGAACGATTGGATGCTCGCGATCAACCGGCAACTCGGCTTCAAACCGACGTCCACGATGGGGTGCTGGCAGTTCCGCGCGCAGAAGCCACGGCCGGTCGGATCGTGATTCCCGTTTCCCCTTGTCACCGGCGTTCATCCAGTGAGATGGCGCGACTGGACGTGGATTCTGCGCGCTCGGGCACGAAACCGCACGTCGAGAATCCCAGTAAGGTGGGCCAGCGTGGCACTCACCATTGGAATCGTCGGCCTTCCCAACGCCGGCAAGTCGACTCTGTTCAACGCGCTGACCCGCAACAACGTGCTCGCAGCGAACTATCCGTTTGCGACGATCGAGCCGAACGTCGGTGTCGTCGGTGTCCCCGAACCGCGCCTCGCCAAGCTCGCCGAGATCTATGGCTCGGCGCAGATCCTGCCCGCCACCGTGTCGTTCGTCGACATCGCCGGCATCGTGAAGGGCGCTTCGCAGGGTGAGGGGATGGGCAACGCGTTCCTCGCGAACATTCGAGAGGCCGATGCGATCTGCCAGGTGACGCGGGTGTTCCGCGATCCCGATGTGACCCATGTCGACGGTGAGGTCGATCCGGCCAGCGACATCGAGACGATCACGACCGAGCTGATCCTCGCCGACATCCAGACGCTGGAGAAGGCCTTGCCGCGGCTGGAGAAGGAGGCGCGGATCCGCAAGGATTCGCAGCCGAAGCTTGCGGCCTGGCAGGAGACGCTGGCGGTGCTGAACTCCGGGATCGGTGTCCACGCCGCGAGCCTCGATCTCGAGCCGCTGCGGGAGCTCTTCCTGTTGACCGCCAAACCGTTCATCTATGTCTTCAATTGCGACTCCGACGAGCTCGCCGATGAGGAGTTGAAGGCGCGGATGCGCGACGTCGTCGCTCCGGCCGAGGCGATCTTCCTCGATGCCAAGATCGAGGCCGAACTCGCGGAGATGGAGCCCGAGGAGGCCAAGGAGTTCCTGGCCGAGATGGGCATCGATGAGCCTGGTCTGGATGTGTTGGCTCGGGTGGGGTACGCCACGCTGGGGCTCCAGTCCTATCTGACCGCCGGGCCCAAGGAGGCGCGGGCCTGGACGATCCCCAAGGGGGCGACCGCACCCGAGGCCGCCGGGGTGATTCACACCGACTTCCAGAAGGGCTTCATCAAGGCTGAAGTCGTGTCGTTCGATGACCTCGTCGCCGCCGGGTCCGAGCAGGCCGCCAAGGCCGCCGGGAAGATGCGGCTGGAGGGCAAGGACTACATCATGAGCGATGGGGACGTGGTGGAGTTTCGCAGCGGGCTTGCATCTGGAGGTCGCTAGTCGTGCTGACTGAGTTTGCTCGGGACCACGTTTTCACCATCGCCTGGTTCGGGCTGATGGCGCTGGTGTGGTTCGGGTGGGGTCAGGAGGACCCCCCGGGCAAGTGGCGGGGTTGGCTGGGCGCTGGCTCCGTGATCGGCCTGGCGTTCGCAGGTCTGTTCGGCTATGGGGTCTTCGCCCGCTGGGAAACGGGTACGGCGATGGAGGGAAAGTACTCCTGGTTCGGAGTCCTGGTCGGCGCAGAGCTGATCCTCGCCGCGATGGGATGCCTTATTCTCGCGCGCACCGGGCGCGGTCGTTGGATGGCCTGGTGGGTGGCGCTCGTGGTCGCCCTGCATTTCCTCCCCCTCGTCTTCATCCTCGATGACCCGTCGCTGGC
>JAUNRO010000354.1 GCA_030544185.1 Propionibacteriaceae bacterium
CTTGGCGTAGTAGTACCCGCTGCTGGTGCCGTTGATGGAACAGCCGGTGGGCAGCGCCTGAGCGACCGGGGCGGGCGCGAGCACCAAACCCGCAGCCAGACCGGCACCACCCACCATTGCCCACATCCTCTTAGCCAAGGACATGATCTCCTCCTACTTAGTGTGTACTGTCGCCCGATGACGACAGAGCCAGCCTCCCCGTCTGGTGGACTGCGAGACACACTCGATTCGCCATGTAGTTGATGGCGTGGCGGATGCGCCAACAGAACCCACGGGCACAACGCATCGACCTACAGCGGTAGCCGGCACGAGAACCGCCACCGCTCGTGCGCGACCGGGCCCGACTCCAGCCGGCCCCCTACACCAGCGATCTGTTCCTCGAGGTGGCGGAGACCGACCTGAGTCGATGGTGGCTGCACAAACCCCTCCGCCAGATCGTTGACGACCTCGACGTACACCTGATCATCGGCGTGCACCGTGATCGCGCATAACCCCCCAGCAGCATGGGCGATCACGTTGGCCACAGCCTCCTCCACCACGACGCAGGTGAGGTAAGCGGTGGAGGGCGGTAGGGCCTCGGCCCTGAGGTGGATCTCCGTGTCGACCCCGATGCTGCGCAATTGTGCAGCAGCGACCTCGAGCACCCGCTGCACGTCGCACTCCTCAAGTGCCGGCGCGGGTGGTGGGTCGGACGTGCCCCCGAGTGCCCTGACCAGCTGTCGGAGATCACGATGGGCGGCACGACATGTCTCTTCGATCTCGGCGAATCGCGGATCGCCGGTGCGGTCGGCACTCAGAGCTGCCTGCATGGTCGCGATCGTCAAGCGACGTGAGACCGAATGATGCAGTTCGCGGGCCAGTAGCGCGCGCTCGTGGGTGCGTTGTGCGGATTCACGAGCTGCACGCTCAGCCAGTGAGGCCGCTGCCGAAGCCCGACCGGCGGCTTGTTGTCCCACATACCAACCGACGGCGATCGCCACGACGAAGGGAGGCGTCCACAGCCACAACCAGGCGGTGGCGAACGGGGCCTCGGTGATCGCGGCAGCCAAGAGCCAGGCGCCGAAGAGAGTGACGAGACTAGCGACCGTTCTCCATCGACGCGAGTATCCCGCCGTGAACCCCGCAACAAGGAAGCACAACCACGCCGCCATTCCTTCGCGAGCCCACACGGACAACGCCCCGGACAGGGCTACTACCAGAATCATCGTGGACACATGGCGCGGCATCGTGGCGGCCATCAGACAGGTGATAATCAGCACGGCCTGATTGGCCGCCTGCAGATAATCCGCACGAGCCCAGGCCGCCACTGCGTCGTCAACGGCACCGACGACAAGCGCGGCAAGGAGCAGCCAAACCGCCCAACGCCACGACGCACGCCAGGTGATTCCTCTCCCCCGTCCCGCGGTCAGAAAGGCAGGAGGGTTGAGGGAGGTTTTCTGCGCCACCGGATGCGGCCTCAGGAGCTGCACAGGTGCGGATAACGCCGACAGAACGCGTCGCGCGGCCCTGCTTCTGACACATCCGGTTGCCGGGCGGCCACGCCGGCCGCAGCTGTGTGCGAAGTCTCGAGCGACAGAAAGCCCGACCCTGCGGTCACCAGGGATGCCACCAGGATGGTCCTGATGAGTGTCATGACTGCCTCCCGAGGTCGATGGCGAGACACCCACGATGTCACCTGATCCGCGGTTGCGACAGTGGTGGCTCGCGACTTTGGCGGTTCCGCCATGGCCGATACGCCGGCAGCCCGCCCCGGGGTTCCTACAGTCATGTGATGGACAGTGTCTTGCCACCTCCCTCCAGACCCGTCACGGTGCTGGTCACCGACGACGACCTCGTGTTCCGACAGCTCCTCGCGGCCTTCCTCGAGGACGACGACGCCATCGAGGTCACAGGCCAGGCCATCGATGGCGCGGATGCGTTGCGTCAGTACCGAGCGTTGCGACCCGACCTGGTGCTCATGGACATCCACATGCCGGTGAAGGACGGCATCGACGCAACCCGGGCTCTCCTCGACCACGACCCCGACGCCTGCGTTCTCGCCCTGACGGTGATGGCCGACGTCGAAACCGTCGCGGCCATGCTTCGGGCCGGCGCGCGTGGGTACCTCCTCAAGGACACGACACCGGCGAGCCTTCGAGAGCACATTCACACGGTGGTGAACGGCGGTGGAGCTCTGTCACCGGCGGTGGCACGCGCCCTCGTGCAGAGCATCAAGCATTCGACGGATCGTCACGATCAACGCCGGCCGCCCCTCAGCGCGGCTGAGCGCCCGACCGCCGCAGAGATGGACGTGCTGAACCACCTCGCCCGAGGGCTGTCCAATGCCGACATCGGGAGCGCCTTGTTCATCGCCGAAGGCACGGTGAGAGCCCGCCTACAGAGCCTGTCCCAGAGGTGGGGCATCCGAGGGCGCGTCCCGCTTCTTGTCCGTGCCTGTGAACTCGGACTGGTGCGCCTGCCCTCTGACCAGGGGTGGTAAGGACTGACTTCGATCACAACGTGCACGACTTCCCGACGATCCCCTCACCGGCCGCGCAGCCCCCGCAACGCCCCGACCGTCGCGGCGCATCGCCCGCCGACATGAACGGTGGTCGACCGGGAGTGGGCGGGTGGTGGACGCGTGAGACACCCGCGCCGTCCAGCCTTTAGGTTCCCCCTGACAGGACATGTGGAGGGAGACCCCGGATGGAATGGACCACGACCGTCGAGATCGCGAGCCGCCTCGACACCGTGTGGGCGGCGGTGGCCGACCCGTTGGCGTGGCCGGCATGGTCGACCGACGTCACCTCGATCATCCCGACCGGCCCGGATCACGAACCTTGCGTCGGCGCCCGCTACGAGGTGGCCGAAGCCTGGTGGCAGGTCCGCGACCAGGAGATCGTCATCAGCGACCGCCGCGAGCAGGAACTCTTCGCCTTCACCGCGCCGCACCCCCGGGGCCGGGTGGTCTTCGAGTACCGACTGCGCCAGCTCGAGGAGGCGGTCGGCGTCGAATACCGCGTACGCACCGAGGAGGTCCACGCGCCGTCCGAGGTACTCGGGGGCAACGCGC
This sequence comes from Propionibacteriaceae bacterium, assembly GCA_030544185.1. The sequence continues at coordinate 3,053 of JAUNRO010000354.1, forward strand.
TGGAGCGCCAGCACATCGAGCTGATGGCGGCGCTGCGCGACCACTGCGAATCGCACTGAGGGGCGCTGGCTGCCCCCGCGCGGCCGGCGCCCCGGCTTTCACCCCTGCGGAGGCTGCTGCCGACCGGGCCCCTCGGCCGACGACGCGAGCTCCTCGACGGGCTGCTCCGCATCCGATGCCGGCTTGCCCGACGTCTCGGCGGGCTTGTCCGTCTC
>JAUNRO010000355.1 GCA_030544185.1 Propionibacteriaceae bacterium
GGTCGAGGGCCAGCCGCACCTGCGGGTGGAGAACCGGGTCCTGCCCGCCGGCCCGACGATGATCGACACGATGGCGAACGCGGCGTTCTACTACGGGCTGGTGCGGACGCTGGCCGCCAGCGAGCGGCCCGTGTGGTCACGGCTCAGCTTCGCGGCGGCTGCGCAGAACTTCCACAACTGTGCCCGCGACGGGCTCGACGCCGCGATCTATTGGCCGGGCTTCGGCGAGCTGAGCGTCGACGAGCTCGTGCTGCGCCACCTGCTGCCGCTCGCCGCGCGGGGCCTGGAGATGTGGGGCGTGTCGCCGGAGGTCGTCGACCGCTATCTGCCGGTGATCGAGCAGCGCTGCCTCACCGGGCGGAACGGCGCCACGTGGCAGATCGAGGCGGTCGCACGGCTCGAGGAGAAGGGCCGCTCGCGCCCGGAGGCGCTCCGCGGGATGCTGATGCGCTATGTCGAGGGGATGCACAGCAACGAGCCGGTGCATAGCTGGGCGCTGCCGTGACGGACCTGTTCGGCAACCCGGACGAGCCGGCTCCGGCCCGCCCCGGGACCGGCGGGAGCCTGTCCCACACCGACCATGCGGGCGCGCCCTTGGCGGTGCGGCTGCGCCCGCGCACCGTCGACGAGATCGTCGGCCAGGAGCACCTGCTCGCTCCCGGTTCTCCGCTGCGCCGGCTCGCGACGGGGCGGGCAGCGATGTCGGTGTTCCTGTGGGGCCCGCCCGGGGTCGGCAAGACCACGATCGCGGCGGTCGTCTCCCGGACCAGCGACGCGCGGTTCGTGGAGATCTCGGCGGTGACGGCGGGGGTGAAGGAAGTCCGCGGGGTCCTTGACGAGGCACGTCGCGACCTCGCCCGCGGCGTCCGGACGGTGCTGTTCGTCGACGAGGTCCACCGGTTCTCAAAGTCCCAGCAGGACGTGTTGCTCCCCGCGGTGGAGAACCGGATCGTCACCCTGATCGCCGCGACCACCCAGAACCCGAGCTTCTCAGTGATCTCACCCCTGCTGTCGCGGTCGTTGCTGCTCACCCTCCGACCGCTCACCGCCGAGCACATCGACACGCTGATCGACCGGGCCCTCACCGATGACCGCGGCCTGCGCACCGCCGGCGGCGGGGCGTACACCCTCACCGGCGAGGCGCGCGACGCGCTGCGCAGAATGGCGGGCGGGGACGCCCGGCGGGTGCTGACCTATCTGGAGGAGGCGGCGGCCGGCGCCGACGCGCGCTCGAGTGCGACCATCGAGCTGGAGACCATCGAGCAGGCGGTGGACCGGGCGGCGGTGCGCTACGACGCCGGCGGTGACCAGCACTACGACGTGATCAGTGCGTTCATCAAGTCGCTGCGCGGCTCGGATGTCGACGCGTCGCTGCACTACCTCGCCCGGATGATCGAAGCCGGGGAGGACCCCCGGTTCATCGCCCGGCGACTGGTCATCCGGGCCTCGGAGGACATCGGCCTGGCCGACTCCTCGGTCCTCCAGACGTGTGTGGCCGCCGCGCAGGCGGTCCAGCTGATCGGCATGCCGGAGGCTCGCATCAACCTCGCCCACGCCACCGTGGCGTGCGCGATGGCCCCGAAGTCGAATGCGGCATATATGGGCCTGAACAAGGCCACCGCCGACATCAAGGCCGGCCGCATCGGGCAGGTGCCGGTGCACCTGCGCGACGGGCACTATCCCGGGGCGAAGGCGCTGGGCCACGGCAAGGGCTATCGCTATGCCCACGATGCCGAGCACGGCGTGGCCGCCCAGGTCTATCGGCCCGAGGAACTGGCCGGGGCGCGCTATTCCGACCCGACGGCCCACGGTGCGGAGGCGGCGCTGCAGCAGCGGCTGGAGGCGTTGCGCCGGTTGCTGGGCCGCGACGGCTGATGTCGGCGGCGGCCGACGAGGACGCGCGGCAGGCACCCCGGAGACACCGGACGGCCCGCGGAGCTGGTGCTGACCGCGGGCCGTCCGAGCGCGGGATCAGCGCTTCTTCAGCTGGCCGGGGGCGGTGTTCCGGCCCGGCTTGCAGTCGGCGGGGCCGGCGAGTGGCTTGCCCTGCTGGTCGAGGTGGACGGTCGTGACGTCGTCATAGACGCGCCGCTCGGTCCCGGTGACGTTGTAGTCGTCGTCCAGCAGCGGGAACAGATAGACCGGGCTGAGCATCATCTCGGCGCCGCACTTGGTGCGCTTGATGTCCATCTGCAGGTGGCCGTAGTGCAGACCACCGTCGACCAGCCGGGGGTTGCCGTTGGCGTCGAGGCGCCACATCTCCGGCTCGTCGACCGAGGCGGACCACTCGGTGAAGGTGTTGTATTTGATCGGGCGATAGACCCCGTCCGCACCTCGGGCGAGCTGCTCGCCCCGCAGCCCGTCCGCCGCGACACCCACGTCATAGGACTGGAAGCCGATCCCGTCGCCGTTCTCATCGACGAACGACCGCTCGAACATCTCGTCGTGACCGGAGATCACCGCTGCGACGCCGAACTTCTCGAACAGCGGGGTATAGACGCGCATCGCCACGCCGGACTGGTTGTCGGGGTGCTCGTGGTTGGGCGGGGTGCCGTGCACCCCGCTCGAATAGGCCGCGTGGTGGAACTGCACCACGATGATCCGGCCCTCCGCCCGGGCATCGGCGAGCTGACGCTCGGCCCACGCCCACTGCGCGGTGCCCGGATTGAAGTTCGGCAGGTCGGTCTCGCCGATCAGCCGCTCCGCCGCCGCGTCGTATTCCGCGGCGGTGAACTCGCCCTGGGTGTCGGTGGTCCGGGTGCGCTCGTTGAGGCCACGGTCGTCGCCGGCATACACCTCTCCGGAGAAGGTGGCGGTGCGGGTGTCCTCATCGGGAATGCCGTTGGTCGAATCCAGGGTGAGCACGGTCAGCGGGCCGTGATCGGTGCGGTAGTAGGAGTCCTTGTGCTGCGGGTTGGCCGGGTCGCCCGGGGTGTCGAAGTAGGTGTGGTAGCGGTTGCGGGAGATGACCGGAGCAAGGCGATCGGCCGGCGTCCCGTAACCGCCGTTGAGCGCAGCGAAGGTCTCCCAGTTGCCCAGCGCGGTCAGCACGGGGGTGTGCGTGGCGAGCTGGCCGTAGTCGCCGGCGAAGTGGCGCCAGAACTCGTCCCAGCCCGGCTGATAGCCCGAGCCCTGGGCGAGGTCACCGGCCGCCAGCAGGAGGTCGGGATCGGATTTGTCGATCCAGTTGAGGTTCTCGATCAGTGCCCGCTGCTGGTCCATCGGATAGCGCAGGGTGAACTCGCCGTAGCGGGTGGTGTTGCCGTG
>JAUNRO010000356.1 GCA_030544185.1 Propionibacteriaceae bacterium
TTCCTGCGGCTGAGCCGCACGTTCGGTGGCCGGCGCATGATCGTGCGCACCTGGGACATCGGCGGCGACAAGACCGTGCCGTTCCTGCCGCTGGATGCGGAGGAGAACCCGTTCCTCGGGGTGCGGGGCCTGCGCGTGTTCCGGAATCGCCCCGAGGTGCTGATCGACCAGATGGAGGCCGTCTGCCGGGCCGGGCGATTGACCCCGCTGAGCCTGATGTTCCCGATGGTGACGACCGTCGAGGAGCTCGACTGGGCGCTCGGGCTGCTGGACGAGGTGATCGAGCGAGTCGGCCGGCCCGACGACCTGCAGGTCGGGATGATGGTCGAGGTCCCGGCCGCCGCACTGCGGGCACGGCTGATGACCCAGCGGTTGGACTTCGTGAGCATCGGGACGAACGACCTGACGCAATACACGACCGCGGCCGAGCGCGGGAACGCCGCTCTGCACGTCCTCGCCGACCCTCTCGACCCGGCGGTGCTGCGCCTGATCCGGCTCGTCGCCGACGAGTCGCGGCCGGAGACGCTGGTCGCCGTGTGCGGCGACGCGAACACCGACCCCGACATCGCCGCGCTGCTGGTCGGGCTGGGCGCGCGAGAACTCACCCCGGGAGCGCCGGCGGTGCCGATGGTGAAGGCCCGGTTGCGGACGTCGACCTTGCCCGAACTCACCGACCTTGCGCAGCGGGCGCTGGCGTGCTCGAGCGCCGTCGAGGTGCGAGAGCTGATCCGCAGCCGTTTCCGCTGAAGGGTGCAGGCTCCTGGCCGGCGCAGGGAGCGCCCTGGTGCGCCGTGCGTGCGCTTTGCCGCATCGTCCCGCCCCTGCTCGCGGAGAGGGTCGCTGCGGTGGCGGCCTCAGCGGCCGCGGCCTTGAGCAGGGTGGCGAGCATCATGGTGGTGGTGTGACAGGGCTCGTTCTCCAGAACATCAGGGGGTGGGCTGGTGAACGTCCCGTGGCGACTGGTCCAGTAGGTCTTGCCCAACGGGGTCGTCCATTTGAACAGCCCGGGACGTTCCTGGCTGGTGCAGAACCCGGCATGGGTCTGCGCGCGGTGCGTGCGGCGCGAGTTCGGGCCCAGGTTGGGCAGGCTGGTGTCGCGACTGGTCGCCCAGGTCCGGGTGTGATCGATATCGACCCGGGTCGAGTGGGCCGAGCGTTGGCTGTAGGGGAACATCTCGCGTTCATCGCGCTCCTTGACCCGCCAGACCATCTCCGCGGTGGGCCGGTAGCTCGCCACCCCCATTGGGTCGGCCAGGTCAGCGACCGGACGCACCGACACCGGACCAGCACACGAGGCGAGGAGCTCGTGCAGGTGGGCCTGGGTGACCCGCCCGATCCCCTCCACGTGCGCCCCTCCGGCAACGGCCAGATCCCGTCCGGACAGCCGGATGATGAGTTGGGCCCCATGCCGACACCGGGTGTGTTTCGACCCGGGCCGCTCCGTGACGATCTCCCCGGTGGCCGGGTGCACGATCTGCCCTTCGCCGGTCACGATGGCCCCGTCGAGCAGGTCGGGCTGCAACAACCGCGCGGCGCGCTCCGGATGGGCGAGGTGGCCGAGCGCGACCGCGCGCAACTCATCGAGGGTCCCGTCGGTCCCGCCCTTTTTCAACACGTCGGCAAGCTGGTCGATCGTGCCGGACAGCTGGTGGGCATCGAGCGCGTCCAGCAGCGCATCGAGCTGGGTGATCCCCTCGGCATCCTGGTGCGGGAAGAAACGGACCTTCCGCGACGCGCGCGCCTGCTGGCGTCGGGTTTCAGCGTCGGGATCCAACCGGGCCCGCGCGGCGCGGACCTCGGTCATGGTTTTCACCGGTCCCCACCCCGGCAGCATAGGCCCGAGTTCGCTGTCCAGGCGGCGGGCCAGCTCCGCCGACAGTGGGGCGGCGAGGCCGGCGACCTTGCGGGCCCGCCAGACCTCGACTCGCCCGGTGAGGGTGTGTTCCCACAGCAGTGGGTGCCGGTGGCGCAAGGCCAGGACGTCCCACACCAGCCCCCACGCACTATCGGGGGAGATCCCCAGCGCGGGCCCGAGTTCATGACCGAAGAACTCCGCGATCGCCGGGACCCCGTCGATCGACGGCGGCAACAAGTGCTCCCCGAACAGCACCCGGGCACTGCTCTCGGCATCCCCACCCGGATTCGGCTCCAAACACGCGTACGCATCACACAACCCCGAGACCAACGCGACCTGCTCGATCTCCGCGGCGCGCTGCCGGGCCTTGGCTGCGATCAACGCGTCCAGCAGCTGCAGCTTGGTGGGCTTGAACCCGTCCGGGATAACCGTGGCGCCCAGACTCGGCGTCTCCAGCATCACCCGCAGCAGGTCCTCGACCTCCGTGTGGTCCGAGCGGTGGAGTTGGGACGGGGTGCTGGTCATGGTGGCCTCCCAGGGGTGATGATGACCCCATCATAGTCGAACACACATTCGATAACAAGTCCTGCCCTGACACCCGCACCCGGATCCACCAACCGCAGGCCGGCCCAGAAGCCCGACCGGGCGTACCCCCTTCGCTCCCCACCCGCCCCGGCTAGCATGCGATGGGTGACGGATCGACCTGTGCCACCGGACACCTTCTATGACGCCGTGGGCGGCGCGCCCACGTTCGCGAGGCTCACGGCTCGCTTCTATGAGCAGGTCGCGGCGGACGCGGAGTTCCGGGCGCTCTATCCCGAGAAGGACCTCGGGCCGGCGCAGGAGCGGCTGCGGTTGTTCCTGGAGCAGTATTGGGGCGGGCCGGAGACCTATTCGCAGCGCCGCGGCCATCCGCGGCTGCGGATGCGGCATGCGCCGTTCGTCATCACGACCAAAGAACGCGACACCTGGCTGCGCTACATGGCAACGGCGCTCGACGAGCTCGGGCTGCCGGCGGAATATCGCGATGTGATGTGGGCATACTTCGACCGCGCCGCAGACGCGATGGTGAACACGATCGATACCCCCGAACCCCGGAAGGGCTTCTCTCTGTGACTTCCCGACAGGCACCTCAGACCCCTGCCGATTGGTGGCGCAGCGCCGTCGTCTATCAGATCTATCCGCGCTCGTGGGCCGACCACGACGGCGACGGCACCGGCGATGTGCGCGGCATGATCGAGCGCCTGCCACATCTCGCCGACCTCGGCGTTGACGCCGTCTGGGTCTCCCCCTGGTATCCCTCGCCGCTGGCCGACGGCGGCTACGACGTCAGCGACTATCGCGATATCCATCCCGACTTCGGCAGCCTCGCCGATGCCGATGCCTTCCTCGCGCGCGCCCACGAGCTCG
>JAUNRO010000357.1 GCA_030544185.1 Propionibacteriaceae bacterium
GGCTTGATATGTAGGTGATCGGCGCGGCGTGTGGAGTCCTTCTCTTCGAGGGTGGAGCCTGGGGGTGGCAGGGAGTGTCGAGGAGATCGTGTGAGTAGTGTCTTGCCGTTCATGCCGTGTTTGATCCGCTCTTCGGGAGCGGTGCCGGAGTTGGGTGATCCGCTGCTGGATGAGTACCTGCGGTTCACCGCGGCGCGGGTGCGCCCGAACACTGTGTTGGCGCAGGGGTTCGACCTGAAGGTGTTCTTCACTGTGGTCGGTAAGCCTCCGCTGGAGATCGCGGTGGGGGACGTGCTGGGATTCATCGAGGCCCAACGCGCGCCGCGGCGCGGCGCCAACGTGATCCGGCTGGTCGATGGGGAAGTCGGTTTGGCTGCCTCGACGATTAAACGTCGCCTGGCCACGATCTCCTCGTTGTATGACTATCTGGTCCTGCGGGGCCACTGTGACCGCAACCCGGTGCCGCGCTCGATGGGCGCCCGCGGGCAGCGGGCTTCTGGCGCTGGGGCTGGTGGGCGTCGCGGCGCGCCGTTGGTGCGGGCACCGCGCAAGCTGCCGCGGGTCCTGACCCCGGCCGAGGTCGTCGCTCTGACCGGGGCGTTGCGCACCGACCGGGACCGGGCGATGGTGGCGTTGATGGTCCACGGCGGGCTACGCCGCTGTGAGGTACTCGGGTTGAGGTTCGAGGACGTGCACGTCGGCGACCGGCGGGTGTTCATCGCCGAGGGCAAGGGAGGGCATCAACGCCTGGTCCCGGTCGCGGATCTCTTCTTCACCACCTTGGCCGGGTACCTGTCCCGAGAGCGGCCCCAGCAGGCGGATCACGATCAGGTGTTCGTCGTCCTCAAGGGCCCGAACCGGGGCAAGCCGCTGACTGCCGCCGGAGTCGATGAGATCCTCGCCGGCGCCCGGCGGCGCGCTGGCCTTGCGCATGCGACCTGTCACGAGCTGCGGCACACCTGTTTCACCCGGCTGCGTGAAGGGGGCATGGCGTTGGAGGCGATCCAGGCTCAGGCCGGGCACGCCTCGATCGAGACCACCCGGGTGTACCTGCACCTGTCGAACGACTGGCTCGCTGGGGAGTACCACAAGGCCATGGCCATCCTCGATGCCTGGGACAAGGAGCCCACCTGATGAACGCTCTCGCGATCCCCGCGTTACGGACCGAGCCGTTCCCGACTGGCCGATACGGCGAGTCAACCTCGCCGACGCTGCCGGCGTTCGCGAGCCGTTACGTCGCTGCTGGCGTCAGTGAGGCGACTCGCAAGGTGCGCCGGGCCGGGGTGGTCGGGTTCGAGACCCGTTTCGCCGACCTGGCCGGGTGGCTGGCAGCCAGCATCGAGGCGCGGCGGGCGGTGCGCACCGAGGTCGCCTCTTTCGTCGGACACGCTGTGGTCGCCTGCGGCGTGGCTGTCGATGTCGGCTTCGTTGTCGCCTCCGGCTGCCGCTGGGGAGGCTACATCGGGTCCGCCTACCCCGAGCAGCAGGCACGCTTCGAGACCCAGGCGGCATCGATCGGGTTCTGTCCTAAGGAGATTGGCCGGATGTGGTCCTGGCTGGCCAAGATCTGTATCGCCACCGGAACCAGCCCCGAGACCATCACCAGCGAGCAGTACTCGACCACCAGGACCGCGATCCATGACGAGGTCATCACCCAGCGCGGGTACCGACCCCAATCACTGTCGACGCCGCTGTTCGGGCTCGATGCGGTGATGTTCCACCGCGGCCAGGCCCCCACACCGGAGATCCGCCGCCAATGGACCGGCCGTAAAGTCGCTGAGGTCGAGTGGGAGACCCTGCAGCAGGCAGCACCAGTGATGGTCGCCACCATGACCCGCTACCTGGACCAGTGCGCCCTGTCGCTGCGGCCGGCGTCAGTGAAGCTGTTCGAGACCTCCCTGCGACAGCTCGCAGCCAGCGTCATCACCGCCACCCCACCAGTGACCCGTGTCGCGGATATCACCCGTGAGCACATCGAGACCTTCAAGCTCCAGCTCGCCGACCGAGACGGCTACCGCGGCAAACCACTGACCAAGACCACCCTGGGCATGCGGATGGGACACCTGCACTCCTTCTTCACCCGGATCATCGAATGGGACTATGACGACGTCCCAGCCCGAGTGCCGGTGTACCGCAGCGACCGGCCCCGCCTGGACAAGCCCCTACCGAAATTCCTCGACGACGCTGCCGCCGCCGTGTTCATGGCCGCCGCCCGCGAGCTGCCCGACCCTCTCGACCGGCTCATGGTCATCGCGCTGGCCCGTACCGGCATGCGCCGCGGTGAGCTCCTCGGCCTGACCATCGACGCCGTCGTCCACATCGGCACCGGTTACTGGCTGCGAACCCCGGTCGGCAAGCTCCACACCGACCGGTACATCCCCTTGCACCCCGAACTCAAAACCCTCCTCGACACCTGGACCGCAGCCCGCCCCTCCTGGCAGGCCAGCGACCTGCTCCTGACCGAACGCGGCCGGCCCATCCCACCAACCCGAGTCGACAAAGCCGTACAGAAAGCAGCCCGAGACGCCGGCCTCGGACACGTCCACCCACACCAGCTCCGACACACCCTGGCCACCCAGGCCATCAACCGCGGCATGAGCCTGGAAGCCATCGCCGCCCTCCTGGGACACCACGACCTGTCCATGACCATGACCTACGCCCGCATCGCCGACCGCACCGTCGCCGACGAGTACTTCGCCGTCACCGAGAAAGTCGAGGCCCTCTACGCGACCGGCAAACCCGCGGTCCTGCCCGCCGACGCCGCAGGACCAGCCATGCGCGCCCTGCACGCCGAGACCGCCAAACGCCTCCTCGGCAACGGCTACTGCGCCCGCCCCATCGAGCTCGACTGCCGCTACGAGACCATCTGTGAATCCTGCACCATGTTCTTCACCACCATCGAACACCGACCCACCATCCAAGCCCAACGCGACGACGCCGACGCCAAAGGCCAAACCGGACGACGAGACATATACGACGGACTCCTCCACCGCCTCGACCACCCCACCCCTTGACACCGATCACCCACATAAGCTGCACTGGTGGTCAGAATTTCGTTTGCTCGTTCGAGCTCAGCGACCCGCTTCTTAAGCGCCCGAACCTGTTCAGAGTCCGTCGCACGCTGCGCAGCCGACACAGCCCTGGTGCCCTCGCCTCGCTCTTCGTCTTCGATCCAGTTCCGCAATGTGGCCGGGTTCAGATCGAGCAGTGATCCGACGTGCCTGCGCGCGCCGAGTTTCGAGTCCTCTCCCTCGGCC
>JAUNRO010000358.1:0-727 GCA_030544185.1 Propionibacteriaceae bacterium
GTGACCCGGCCGTTCGGCTTCGAGGGTCGCCGGCGGGCGAGCCAGGCGGAGTCGGGGATCTCCTCGCTGCGCGAAGAGGTCGACACCCTCATCGTCATCCCCAACGACAAGCTGTTGCAGATGACCGACCACCAGGTGGCGATCCTGGACGCCTTCAAGGCGGCCGACCAGGTGCTGATGCAAGGTGTCTCCGGCATCACCGACCTGATCACGACCCCCGGTCTGATCAACCTGGACTTCGCAGACGTCAAGTCGATCATGTCGAACGCCGGCTCGGCGTTGATGGGCATCGGCTCCGCGCGGGGCGAGGACCGGGCCCGGACGGCTGCCGAGATGGCGGTCTCCTCGCCGCTGCTGGAGTCCTCGATCGACGGCGCCCAGGGCGTGCTGCTGGCGATCGCCGGCGGCTCCGACATGGGTCTGTTCGAGGTGTCCGCCGCAGCCAACCTCATCCAGGAGGCCGCGCACGACGACGCCAACATCATCTTCGGCACGGTCATCGACGATGCGCTCGGCGACGAGGTCCGGGTGACCGTGATCGCAGCCGGGTTCGCTGGGGGTGAGCCACCGCGCAAGAGCTCCTCGGGCGGTGCCCGTCAGCAGACCGATGCCCGGCAGGCGTCGTCGCTGTCCCCGTTCGCCACCAACCGTCAGCCCAGCGTCCGCGCCAACGAGCCGACGACCCGGGCTGAGCGGCAGACCCAGCAGTCCCAGCCCCAGTCACAGT
>JAUNRO010000358.1:737-3254 GCA_030544185.1 Propionibacteriaceae bacterium
GCTACTGCGGGATGCACTACGCGCGGGTCCGTCGCACCGGCAGCCCCGGCGCAGCCGGCCCGCGCCGAGACTCCCCGGGCGGAACAGCCGCGCACCGAGTCGGCCCGGCCCGAGCCGCGCTACGACTACTACGACAGCATCCGCAACGAGCCGGCCCCGCCCGCCACACCGCCGCGTCAGGCCCCGCCCTCGCGCGCCGCCGACGATGACCTGGACATCCCCGACTTCCTGAAATAAGGGAACGAGTCGGTGTTCTCCTTCCTGCACCACCCCGGCCCCGATCTCGGTGTCGGGGTGGCGTTCACTGACCGGGACGGCGGTGTGTCCCGTGCCGGCTTCGGCCCACTCAACCTCGGCCGCACCGATGTCGATGAGATCCCCGCGGTCCGGGAGAACTTCCGCCGGGTCGGTGCGCAGCTCGCGGTCGACCGGTTCATCACGCTGGCCCAGGTGCACGGGCCCGAGGTGGTGGTCGCCGGACCAGAGTTCGTGAGTGCGTGGGGTCCGGACCAGCACCTGGGCTCCGAGGCCACCGGCGTGCCACTCCAGCGCGCCGATGCCCTGGTCACCGACCAGCGCGGCATCGTCTTGTGCATCCGCGTCGCCGACTGCCTGCCGGTGCTGTTCGCCGACGTCGAGGCGGGAGTGATCGGCGCTGCCCATGCCGGGCGGGTCGGCCTCGCCGCCGGCGTCCTGCCCAACACCGTCGCCGCGATGCGCGACCTCGGCGCGCAGGAGATCCGTGCGTGGCAGGGGCCCCACATCTGTGGTGCGTGCTATGAGGTCCCGGCCCAGATGCGCGAGGAGGTCGTGTTCGCGGGCGAACGCGAGGAGGTCGCCGCCGAGCTCCCCGGGGCGTACGCCGAGACCTCCTGGGGCACCCCCGCCCTCGATCTCGGCGAGGCCGCGGCCCGGCAACTGGCGGATCTCGGGTGTCACGTCGAGCGGCACAGCCCCTGCACCCGGACCACCCAGCATCTCCACAGCCACCGGCGCGACGGTGCCGCGGCCGGCCGGCTGGGGGCCTTGGTCTGGCTGCCCTCCTTCAGTGACGATGACGTTCCCGCGGGAACGTCTCCGGTGGGCGTGCGCCGACACTGACCAGGCACCGTCTCGCGCGGGCGTGTCCTACCCGCGGGGCCGGGGGGTGACGAGTACGCTGGCTCGCGAGCGCGCCGGCCGTCGGCCGTTGCGACCGACGTCGGGTTGGAAGGACCGTGATGGGAAGACTGCGGAACGCCGCTGAGTGGTTCGGGTTGACCACGTCCGAACGCTATGAAGACTCCTATGACTACGACTCCGACGTGGAACTCACCGAGGACGTCGACCCGGGCCCGCTGACGGAGGATTCCGCGAGCGTGCACGAACTCGAGCCCCGGCGCAACGCCGCCCGCAACGTCGAGGCCGTGCCTCGGGTTGTCCAGCCCACGCCGAAGCCGAGGAATGCTGACATGTCGCGGATCATCACCGTGCACCCCCGGACCTACAACGAGGCTCGCACGATCGGTGAGCACTTCCGCGAGGGTGTGCCGGTCATCATGAACCTGACGGAGATGGACGACTCGGACGCCAAGCGTCTCGTCGACTTCGCGGCCGGCCTGATTTTTGGACTTCGTGGCACTATTGAGCGCGTGACCAGCAAGGTGTTCCTGCTGTCTCCCAACAACGTCAACGTGACCGCGGAGGACAAGGAGCGCATCGCCGGCGGCTTCTTCAACCAGAGCTGACCGGTTCGCCCACGGCTCTCGGAGGGGAGACCATGTCCGTCCTCGGCACCATCATCGATGTCGCGCTCTGGCTCTATCTGGCAATCCTCTTTGCGCGGATGATTCTCAGTTGGGTGCCGATGTTCTCCCCGAATTGGCAGCCGCGCGGAGCCGTCCTGGTGCTGGCCGAACTGATCTATACGCTGACCGATCCGCCATTGCGATTCCTCCGGAAATTCATCCCAGCGGTCCGGGTCGGCAACGTCATGCTCGACCTGGGGTTCATGGTCCTATGGCTGCTCGTGCTGGTGCTTCGCCAGGTGAATGCGAGCGTGCTGCTCAGCTCGGGGGCGTGAAACGCCTAGTCAATCCCTAAGTCCTGGGCGGGGTTCCCCGGATTCGGTCAGATAAGTGGCCATTCCGGAATATGCCGCTGCGGAGACCGCTGACTTGATGCCGGCAATGATGTTGTTGATACTGTCGTGGAGAGAGGTACCAGTGTGTTGCTGTGCCGAGACGCGATCCGGTGAAGCGGAGCTTCCCGACTACCCGAGGTGAACGATGACCCTAACCCTGGACGAAGTCCGCAAGACGAAGTTCCACATGGCGCGGCGCACCGGATATGAGGTTTCCGAGGTCGACCTGTTCGTTGACCGTGTCGAGGCGTCCTTCGCCCAGCTCACCGAAGAGAACCACATGCTGAAGCAGCAGGTCGAGGCTCTGAAGCAGGCCCAGACCCGCCAGCGTGAGGAGCGGTCGGAACCCAGCAACGAAGAACTGCGTCAGCAGCGCCAGCCCGAGCAGTCCCAGC
>JAUNRO010000359.1:0-472 GCA_030544185.1 Propionibacteriaceae bacterium
GTGTGGCCAGCGGGGGCGAGGTGTCCGGGGGTTCCCCGGAGGGTTGGTCAGGGCGCGATCTCGTACTGGCGGGTGTGACTGATCGGGGCCGTCATTCAGGCCACCGCCCCGAAGGTCAGGCCGGGGAGGGCTCGTCTGTGAGGTAGGAGACAGTGCCCATGAGCCCGGCCGCGGGGCGTGTCGATCCCACCCATGCGACGGGGCCGTAGATGCTGATCTGCTGGGCGCTGACCGCGTTGCCCTGCAGGGCGACGTACTGCACGACCCGCTCCGCTGGACCGGGCCGCCAGCCCTCGGTGAGGCTGCTCTGAGGGATGAGGACGAACAGCCCGCTCCCGGCGGGCATGACCAGGTTGACGAACCGCACGTAGACCCGCTCGCCGACGCGCTTGCGCAAGATCCGGCCGGTGCAGCCCTCGGGGATCGGGTGCTCGATCCAGTCGGTGCCCATCGGCAGCGCGCGCACGTGCCC
>JAUNRO010000359.1:497-3250 GCA_030544185.1 Propionibacteriaceae bacterium
ACTTAGACCACCGCCGAGGAGTGGGGGAGGGGGCTTCCTGGAATCATCATGTCGCCTTTCATGCGGTCAGCCACCACATCGACAGCGTGCCGATCGAGGAGGCAGGGGGACGGGTATCGATATGCAGAGTCAGGTCAGTACCGACGATCTGGACGTGCCGCAGCGTCAGGATGCCGCCCTCGGTCGTGGTCCACTGACCAGAGGCCGCGGTCGCGGCAGCATCAGCAGCACCGACCGTAGCGATCGTGAGCGCGGCAGCGGTCTGGGACAGCACGCCGGTCACGGTGAGCACCCGTAGCCGCCCGTGTGCCAGCAGCGTCAGGGCCGCGCCAGTCGCATTGAGGGCGTTGCCGCGGGTGACGGGCCGGGCAGTCCAGCCGTCGACGTCCGCAGGCACATACGCGGCCTTGGTGGCGTCGTAGGTGGCGACCTGGCCGCCGACCGGGGAGGAGTCGGGGTCACCGACCAGGAACGGTATCTCTGTCATGCGGACGCTCCGATCGTGAGGGTTGCGGTGCCGTTGTCATGTCGGGTGAGCGTGGTCACAGGCAGCGCCTCGATGGCCGCCTCGACCTGGGTGAGCGCGACAGCCAGTGCCGCCAGGTCCTGCCCGTGCCCGTCGAGGCGGGCGTCGGCGGTATCGAGACGGGCGTGGACGCCGGTCAGGTCCGAGGGGTCGTGCGCCGCGAGCTGCGCGATGATCCACGCGCGCAGGTCATCGGCCGCCGACACGCTCAGCGGTGTCGGCACCGGCGGCAGGTCGTCGATGTCGATGCTCGCGCCCGGCGGCCAGGAGTCGCAGTCGAGGACGCCGAGCCGGTGCGGCAAGCCGCCGGCGCGGGCAGTCAGCAGGTACCGCAGGCCGGGCGCGCGCACCAGGGTCAGGGTGAAGCGCCCCGCCTCGTCGGTGAGGGTGTCGGCGGGCAGGAACACCCGCGACCCGTCCGAGGCGCGGCTCGTGGCCGGGGACGGGGTAGCGGTCACGCTCGCCGCGGCCAGGGGCGTGGTGTCGTGACGGCGGGCGGTGCCGGTGAGGGTGAGGGTCTCGGGCATGCTCTCACTCCTCGATCGCCAGGGTTGCGACGCCATTGCCGTGCCGGGTCACGGTGATGACCGTCCTGGCGTCCGCGATGGCCGCTCGTACCGTGGCATGCGCGCCCTGGGGGTTAGTGCCCAGAGTGGTCTGGATGGCGCGGACCGCGGCGGCGAGGTCGTTGTGATGGGCCGCGTGACAGGGCAGGGAGTCGACGGGGCTCTTGGTGGGGAAGACGTCGAAGGCGCCGGGGTAGGTGCTCACCGCGCACCCGCTTTCAGGGCGTAGCCGACGATGCCGAGCGTGGCGCCGAGGATCAGGGCGGCGGCGATGTAGTCACCGGGGCGGGCCAGGATCGAGTCGGTGATCACGTCGGCGTGGATGCGCCAGGCCGGGTCAGAGCGGTAGCCGTGGACGGTGCGCATCGCTCAGTCCTCCCGGTGGGTGGGCCGGTTGGGGGTCCATGGCTCGGCTGGGACACCGCGCCGGATCTCGTCCTCGGTCAGGGGGTGCCAGGTCGCAGCGGTCTTGGTGTCGCCGTGGCTCTCGCTGGGCGGCGGGACCGGGTCAGGCGGCAGCGGGGTGGGCACGCTCGATCCGTCGACGTAGCGGCGCATCAGGTACGACAGCGCGGTAGTCACGGCCGTCTTGACGACCAGGACTGCCGCGCCGACCCATGCGGCGCGGGTGGACAGGTCCGGGCCGGCGCTCCACCAGGTGCTGACGGCGATGAGCACGGCGATGCCGACATCGGCGGCCAGGGACTGGATGAGGGTGCGCAGGGCGCGGTTGCGGGCGTCGCGGGCCAGGTCCCGGCGCTGCACTCGGGTGCTCACGGCTGGTCCTCCTGCATCGTGATCTGCAGCCGGGTCAGGGACTCACGCACCGTGGCGTGGATGTCGGCGATGAGCCGGTCCGGGTCGATGCCGTGCCCGCGGGCCAGGGGCGCAAGCGCGGCCTCCAGCCCGACGGCCAGGGCGACAGCCTTCGCGGCAGCGGACTCGGCACGAGCCAGGGCGGTCGCCATCGTGCGGCGGGTCTCCCCGGAGCCGATCTGAGCGGCCCACACGCTAGCGGGTAACGCGTCGATCTTGGCGTGCAGGGCGGCGAGGTCGGTGGCACTCAAAGCAGCATCCTCCTGAGATGACGGGGGCGGGGGCGGGGTGGGCTTGCTCGGGGCGGGTCGGGCGAGGTCGGGACGCGGGCGCAGCGGCACACCTCGGGCGGTGCCGTAGGACCAGATCGCCGGGGCGGCGGTGGTGTGGGTGTCGCGCACATCCAGGTGCCGGATGACGCGGCGCCCCTTGTAGACGTAGTAGCCGATGCCGGTGACCTTGCGCGCGGCAGCGACCGTGGACACGGACACGTCATAGACCGGCACGTCGATGCCCCTGCCGAGCAGGTGCTGGGAGTTGCGGACCCCACCGACGCGGGCGTTCTCCTGGGTGCACCGGTAGGCCCGCTCCGGGGTATAGGGCCCGATCAGGGCCCGGTACCACTCGGCGGCAGCGATCAGGGCACGGGTGGCGATAATGCGCCGGCACTCGGGCCAGCGCCCGGCGCAGTTGCACGCGAACTCCCTTGCCGAAAAGTGCGCCGAGATGTCGGGCTTGCCGGCGGCCTTGCGTTCCAGGGAGCGGCGCAGCGCGGCGCGGGTCAGCGGCCCGGCCTCACCGTCGATCGTCAGCGCCGGCCCCAGGCTCCACGCCTGCTGAAAATG
>JAUNRO010000360.1 GCA_030544185.1 Propionibacteriaceae bacterium
ATGACGTCTTCTCCGTAGTCAAAGGCTTGATCGGGCGGCCCGGCGTGGACTAGGAGCTGCCCGGAGGCCCCAAGCGTAGGACTCCGGGGTCATTCAGGTGGCGACGGACCCGCTCTGCGAACTTCGGGCAGCCAGCGGCGCGCAACTTTTGCGGAAGGTGTGGCTCGCGGTCGCGGCGCAGCCAGTACTGAATCTGATCGACGACAGCCCGCCGCACGAGGCGCGGCGATGAATCGTCAACGAGCAGGAAGAAGTCATCGGGATGGTAGACCTCATAGGTCGCTGCGTCGGCAGGGAAGTCGCTGACGTTGCAGGTGAGGAGGATGTCGGCCCCGCAACCAGCCGCCGCCGAGTGGACATGCGAATCGTTGGGATCGTTCCCAGACCATGTCGCATCAATCTCGAAGTCCGTCACGCGGCCGGCCTCGAACGTCCCCGCGATTCTGTCCCGAATCGCAGCTATGCGTGAGCCCGACCACTCTGGATGCCTACGGCGAAGGTGATAGATCACTTCTGCCAGCACGTCCTCGGTCCAGCGCACGTGAAACGGCGGAATGTCCGGGATCGTGTAGAGGAGCCCCAGCCAATCTCGGAGCGTCCGGGAATAGAGCACGTTGGCGTCGAGAAACACGCGCGGCGAGCCCTGCATGGCGAGATGTTAGTCGAGCGGTCAGTCGCTCACGTCCATGTCGCGCAGCTCAGCGAAGGCCGCGCGTTCCCGGGCCCGGCGCTCGTTGCGGAAGGCCAACACGTCCGTGGACTTCAGCCGGGTGTGGGTGCCTACCTTGTGCGCGGGAAGGGTGCCTTCTCGAATCATCTTCATCAGGGTGGGTCGGGAGACGTCCAGCAGTGCTGCGGCGACGGAGGTGGTGAGTTCAGTCGGGATGGTCGCGATCGTGACTTCCGCGCCCTCGGCGACAGCCTCGAGGACGGTCTGCAGCAGTCGGCCCAACTCGACCGGAAGCGGGCGCGACTGTGACTGCTCCGTGACGAGAAGCTCGCCGTCCGGGCCATCCAGGTCGCGCAGAACATCCCTCGCGAGCGAGGCTTCATGGGCGGTCGTCAGCAACCGATTGGTTGCGGGCACCGTCGTCGCCATCGGAACTCCTTCGCGTGGTTACAGATATAAGTGTAACCCGCCGTCTGGCGAGCCCGCCAGAAACAGACTCCCGACCACGCCCTGGTCCCGCAGCCCGTGCCGCTGAAGATGGGGCGACCTTAGCCCGAGCGTCCTTCAGCAGTTGCTGAAGACATGTTCGCTGTACTCGCGGGCGTGCATCTGCTGCACGGTCGAACCCTCGAACCAAAAGATGATCTCGTGGCCACCGCTGGTCACGAAATGGGTCGTCGAGGGACCGCCGCTGGTCTGTTTGATCTCCGAGCGGAGGCGGTTGCCGTAGATCTCACGAAGCTGGTTCAGGGTCATGCCGACCCGCGCCCCGGAGGCGGTCGGGATCTTGCTCGTCTGGACGCTCACCTCCCGCAGCGTGCCGTCGTCGCTCCCCAACCAGGGGTTGAACATGACGCCTTGATCGGTCAGTCGCTCGCTGGGCCACCACGGGCCGCAATCATCAACTCGTTTGCCCCAGCCGTTGGCGAGCACCTGGGACATCGGCGTCCCGATGCGCAGCGGTCCGAGGCCGGTCGCCTCGAGCTTGTAGGCGCTGAGGTCATCGACCTGCATCACCCTCCGGTTCGCGGTGACGACGAACTCACCGGCCGCCGGGGCGTCGCCGGTGCCCCGGATCTGGGGCTCGAGGTGACCGGCGAGGGAGCCGACGATTCCGCTGAGGACGCCGTGGTCGCTCGCCCCTGAACCGAGGGCGACGCACTCGACCAGCTCGCCGAGCGAGGCTCGCTCGGCCGCGCCCGCCAGGCACTCCACGACCGCGGTGTTGTCGGCGAGCCCATCGAGGTTCTGCTCGGGGACCAAGGACCGGAACCCGCTCACGGCCAACGGGATCAGGCTCAGTCCAGCTGCCGGAGCTCCGGTGACCGCGGGGAGGTCCTGGCCCGACCAGCTCGCCGGGGCGTACTCCACGACCACCGAGCCCCCGGGAACCAGGACGGGACCGTCGCCGGCCGCGGCCAGCGTGAGCGCGCTCTCGACGGACGGTCCCGCGCTCACCTTGGTGAGGGTGGCGCCCGGCTGGAGGTGCAGGGCGAGCACCTCAGCCGACCGCGACACCAGCGTCAGGACCGTCTTGCCGCCCTCGTTGGCGACGCACGCCTGCACCATCTCGCCCTGCGACGACCCGGCGACTATCTCGTTGGCGCCCTGGCGAATGCTCTGGCTGCAGCCCTCTGGTGCGGGATAGGACTGTCCGGTGAAGCCGCCCGCCCCCTCGGTGAAGGCGCGCGCCTGCGCCGCCCCGTCCACGAACCAGCCGTGGCCGAGGCTCTCCAGCTCCACCTTCGCCGTGCCCTCCGCCACCGTCACCGGGGCACCGCGCCACGACGACTCCGGGCCGTCCGCGGCGACGAATGCGATCGTCTCCGCCGCCAGGCCCTCGGGGACGGGCCAGGTCACGCTCACCGGAGCGGTCGGTTGCGCGCCTCCGTCCAGCGCGATGGTGAACATCGGTGACCCGGTTAGGCCGAGCTCCGCGATCCCGCTCGGGACTGGCACTTCATCGATCGTCACCGGCGTGCCCTCCGGTGCCACGCCGCCCGGTCCCTGCACCGTCACTCCGCCCGCGCTCACGGCGAATCCGTCAGTAGTGACCTTGCCCTGGGACTCGTTTGCCGGAGCCAGGCCGGAGCCCCCGAGCGCGCTGCACCCGCTCACCACCAGCCCGACGACAACCAACCCTGCCAACAGTTTCCGCGCCATGACGCCCCCTCGAGGCGGAGCCTAAGCAGCACCTCCTCGACCGGACAGTCGTCATTTGGCAGGACAAGGACCGCTTCCGATCGCGCTCAGTCCGCTGCCCGCCGGGCCGCCCGCAGCCGCCAGACGATGAGCAGCAGCACGCCACCGAAGAACGCAGGAATGCCGCCGGTGAGCATCGCCACGTGGTGGTCGAACTGATAGATCGGCATCCACAGGACGGGCGCGAGCGCGGCCCCGCCGAACTGGCAGGCGAGCATCACCGAGGTCGCGCCGGAGCGGTTGGCGGGCGCGGAGGTCACGGCGAGCTGCTGCACCACTGCCCGGGTCGCGGTCGAGGCGCTGCCGGCGAGGGCGAGGAACAGGCAGGCCAGGACGAGCCCGGGAGCCCCGCCGAGGAAGGCGGTCACCC
>JAUNRO010000361.1:0-692 GCA_030544185.1 Propionibacteriaceae bacterium
AGTTGTCAGCCGGAACAGTCGACCGCGCCGCGGTTGGCCTTCATCGTGACGACGCGGCCCGCCTTGGTGGTGATCTCCTCAGCGAACTCCGGGTCGCTCCCGGCCCGGTCCAGCACGGCCTTGGTCATCGCCGCCTGCAGGCTCGGATCGCCGTTGATGACGATATCGCCGCCGGCTGACAGGAAGCGGACGGCCCGCTCCCCCGCTGGGATCTCGGCGACCTGCGCCGCAGCGCCGAGGTCGTCGGAAATCACGACACCGTCGAAGCCCAGGTCACCGCGCAGCAGGTCGGTGATGATCGCCGAGGAGAAGGTGGCTTCGGTGCCGGGATCGATCAGCGCATAGCTGGCGGTCGACACCATGACCATGTCCGCCCCGGCGTCGATGCCCGCGCGGAACACCTCGAGCCCCGGATCGTCGGCGCCGACGATGTCGTCCTCCACGTTGCCGGCGAAGTCGGTGTTGCCGACGACGTGGCCGAGCCCCGGGAAGTGCTTCACGCTCGTCGCGATCTCCTCGGCGGACATGCCGGCGACGAACGCCTCGACGAGCGGGATCGCCTGTTCCGGAGTGGTCCCGTAGTGACGCCGCAGCTTGCCGACCGGCTCGTTCGTCGCGACCCGGTCCGCCGCCACGACATCGGCCACCGGGGCGAGATCGACATCCACCCCGGCCGCCTTCAGCTCGCGTGC
>JAUNRO010000361.1:702-3228 GCA_030544185.1 Propionibacteriaceae bacterium
GCAGCCGGCATCGTGTCGAACCCGGGGCCCTGCAGCCGCTGGATCTGGCCACCTTCCTGGTCCACGGCGACGAACAGCTTGACGCCCTCGGGCTCCGCGGCCGCCGCGCGCAGGTCATCGGTGAGCTCCTTCACCGCGTCGCTGCCGGCGGTGCTGTTGCCCAGCAGCACGATATGGCCGGCCCGGCTCTCGGCGAGCACCTGACGATAGGTCGCATCCACCGGCTCACCGGTGGCCTTGCCGACCATGAACAGCTGACCGACCTGGTCCTCGATCGGCAGCCCGGCCACCAGGGTCGCACAGGAATCGGCGCCGGGGGTCGCGGACGTCGCCGTCGTGTCGCCCGGTGTGGCCTGCGTGGGAGCGGTGGCCTCCGCCGGCGGGGCGGTGGTCGAAGCGGGCTCGGACCCCGGCGTACCACACGCCGCGAGGCCCAGCGCCGCGACCGCGAGCAACGGGAGCAGACGCCGACTCCTCATTCGACGACGGGGTCCGGCTCGCCGTCATAACCGGGGATCGGCAGCGACAGCAGCGCGTTCTCGACGACTTCGGTGAGGGCGGGATGAATCCAGTATTGCTCGCGGGCCATCTCCCGCACCCCCAGCCCGAAACTCATGGCCTGGATCAGCGGCTGGATGAGCGTGGACGCCTGCTCACCGATGATGTGGGCCCCCAGCAGCTGCCCGGTTTCGGGATCGGCCAGCAGCTTGCAGAACCCGTCGCGGTCCTCCATCGCCCAACCATAGGCGACCGAGCCATAGTCCTGGATCGTCTTGGCATAGCGGCGGCCGAGCTCGCGCAGGTCCTGTTCCGTGGCGCCCACCGCCCCGATCTGCGGGTGGGCGAACACGGCGTGCGGGATAGCGTGGTGGTTGGCGCGGATCAGGTCGTCGGGGTGCAGCAGGTTGTGCTGGACGATGCGTGCCTCGTGGTTGGCGACGTGCTTGAGCATCGCCCGGGAGCACACATCGCCGAGGGCGAAGATGCCGTCGGCGGTCGTCCGCTGGAAGTCGTCGACGATGACCAGGCCGGTCTCCTCGTCCACCTCGACGCCGGCTGCGGCCAGGTTCATCGTGTCGCCGTTGGGGATCCGGCCGGTCGCGTTGAGCACGACCTCGGCGTGATAGTCGTATTCGATCCCCGCCGCGTCCCGCGTCACCACGACCGTCTCGCCGTGGTCGACGGCCTCCAGCCGCACCAGCTCCTGGTTGAGCCGGACCGCCATCCGGCGCGACATCGACGTGGTGAAGCGCTTGGAGATGTCCTCGTCCTCACGGAGCAGCAGCCCGTTGGATCGGTTGATGACCGTGACCCGGGTGCCATAGGCGGAGAAGACGTGGGCGAACTCGGCGGCGATGAAACCACCGCCGATGATGACGAGCGAGCGCGGCAGCTTCTCCAGGCGCATGATCGTGTCCGAGGTGTGCACGGTGGCGCCCTCGGGCACCGCCACCGGCAGTGGGCGCGGGCGCGATCCGGTCGCGAGCACGAACCGGTCCGCGGTGAGCTTGCCGCCGGCGACCCCCAGGGTCTTCTCGCCGGTGAACCGGGCCTCGCCCTCCAGCAGGGTGATGTGCTCGTTCTCGATCCGCCAGTCCTTGCCCGAGCTCGAGATCGCGTCGATCCGCCCGAAAATGCGGTCCCGGATCGCCGGCCAGTCCGGCTTGCCCGGGGGCAGTTGGACATCCACACGCGCCGCGTCCTCGTGGGCGGCCGCCAGGTCGGCGGGCCGGACGAACATCTTGGTCGGGATGCAGCCCACATTGAGACAGGTCCCGCCGAATGCCCCGTTGATGCCCTTGTCGACGAGCGCGACCTTCATCGAATTGAAGCGCTCATCCAGCAGGGAGTTTCCGGATCCGGACCCGATCACGCACAAGTCGTAGTGCGGCAGAGCTGAAGCCATGGGCCCATCCTAGGCAGATGCGGCGGGTGGATCGGGCCCGGCCTGCGGCGCGGCTGACCAGCACACGCTCGCTAGGGTGAGCTTCATGGCCGAATCGCGACCAGATCGTTCGTTTCCCCTCCATGGCACAGCTCTCGTCACCGGCGCCTCCAGCGGCCTCGGCACTCACTATGCAGAATTCCTCGCCCGCGCCGGCATGGACCTCGTCCTCGTCGCCCGCAGCGTCGACGCGCTCCACGAGCTCGCCGCCGGCATCGAGCAGCGCCATGGGCGTACGCCCGTGGTCCTGCCCACGGACCTGACCGACCGGGCCGCACGTGGGGCGCTGCTCGAAGAACTGCTCGCGCGGGGCATCGCCGTCGACGTCTTGATGAACAACGCCGGCTTCGGCACCAAGGGCGACTTCGCGACCCTCGACCCCGATCGGGTCATCCGCGAGATCGAGCTCAACTGCGTCGCGCTCACCCACCTCGCCCGGGCGATGCTGCCCGGCATGCTCGAGCGCGGCCATGGCGCGATCATCAACATCGCGAGCACCGCAGGCTTCCAGCCGTGGCCGACGATGAGCGTCTATGGCGCGACCAAGGCCTCTGTGCGCAGCTTCTCCCAGGCGCTGTGGT
>JAUNRO010000362.1 GCA_030544185.1 Propionibacteriaceae bacterium
TGGCGATGGCGCAGGAACCGAACGACATCAGCAGCGGAGCCGGATGGCGATCGAGGAATTCGGTGAGGCCGGGGGAGAGCGGCGACGCCTGCGCGAGGTCCGGGCCGAACCAGCCGGTCTGGCGGACCGAGTCGGGCCAGCGCGGGGAGGGCGGGCTCACCAGGGGGCTGGTCGCCATCAGGACGGTGGTGGTCCGGGCATCGATCCGGTCCGGGGCGCGGACGCGGCCGCGCAGGTCCTCGGCGTACGCCCCGCCGAGCTCGCGCGTCAACGCCCACATCCCGCGGGAGAGTGCGGCGCCGACGGGTCCGCTGAGCGGGCGGGGGATGAACGTGTTGGACGCGGCGGTTGTGGCGGGGAGCAGGGGCGCGAAGAGGAGGGTGGCGTGGCGGGCCCCCCGGAGGGTCGCGAGGAGGCGGCCGGCCTCCATCGTGACGAGGTTGGACACGAGCGTGGTGTCGGGGGTGACGAGCCGGCAGAGCAGCTCGTTGACCTGCGGCGCGAGTTGGGCGAGCTTGCGGCGCATACTGAGGTACATGACGCCGGGGTTGGCCAGGGCGAGATCGCGGGCGATCGGGTTCGTCGGCCACAACGCGTCGTCGGCGCCGGGAATGGTGCGCACCTCGAAGGGTTGGCGCCGTGCCGGCAGATAGCCCTCGAGCGCGATGGCGATGACGTCGTGGCCGCGGGCGGTGAGGGCGGCCCCGAGGCGGAGACAGGGCACGAGGTCGCCGGTGGAACCCGTGCCCACGAGCACGCACCTCAGGGGTCGCTCCGGTTCAGCATCCCGCCAGGTTATGCGGGGCGGTCGTCGGCGTCGGCACTGCGGGGCCTATTAGCCTTCGAACATGGAGGTGTCGGCACGCGCGTTGGACGATCTGCTCGGATCCGGTCCCGTGCGGTGGGTGCTTCTGGGTGACTCGATCACCGAGGGGTGGGGGCTTGGACAGGCGCATCTCGGGTACGCCGGGGTGTTCGCCCATCATCTGCGTCATCGCGCCGGCCCGGTCCGCGCTCGCGATGCGGTGCGCAACGGCGGGGTCGCCGGGGCGACCGTCGGGGAGGCGCTGTGGGACTTCCAGGCGCGGGTCGCCCGCCACGAGCCCGACATCGTCTCGATCCTGTTCGGGATCAACGATGCGGCCTGGGGGAGTGCCCGTCTCGATCGGTTCCGCAGCGGTCTCGCGCAGTTGGTGTCGCGGGCCATCGATCTCGGCGCGCTGCCCGTGCTCCAGACGCCCTATCCCGTCGGCCGGGGCGGGGAGGCGACCCACGCCGCACTTCCGGCGTACGTCGATGCCATCCGGGATATCGCCCACGTGACCGGCGCACCGCTGGTCGATCACTTCGCGCATTGGGTGGGCCTGGCGGAGCGGGGAGAGTGGTATGTCGATCCCAGTCATGTGGACGAGCGTGGCCATGCGGAGCTGGCGCGGTTGATGATCGAGACCCTGTTTCCTGGTGCAGACGCCTGACCCGACGCCTGAGCTGGCGCCGGCGCTGAGTCGATGCCTGAGGCGCCATCGCCGACGGTCAGCGACGCGAGAGGTGGATGCCCGCGAGCATGCAGCGCACGGAGCCACCCGCCAGCTCGATCGTCGGCACGTCGATGGCCACGATCGTGGCCGACGCCTCGATCCGTGCGCGCTGCTCGGCCGTGAATGCCGCGGCCGCCCGCGCGGAGCAGGCATAGATCCGTCCGTCGGAGCCGGTGAGCTCCAGGCCGTTGCCGGCGAACTCGGTGACCTGGTGCCAGGTGAGGTCGATGACATCGCGGCCGGATTCGCGGAGCCGTGCGAGGATCTCGTCGCGGCGGGCCGGTGCCGTCATGACCTCGGTGCATAGCAGGGCGAATTCGGTGGCGATGCTGCAGATCACGTTGGTGTGATAGATCGCGTTGCCGGCGGGGTCGCGGTTGGCGAACACCATGGGTTCATAGCCGAAGTGGGTGCAGAACCTCTCCAGCAGGATGGGGTCGGCACGATAGGACTCCCCGACATAGGCCACTCGCTCCAAGTGGTCGAGGATCATCGCGCCGGTGCCCTCGAGGAACAGCCCATCGGGCTCCATTCCGGAATAGTCGATGACTTCCTGGACGCGGTAGTCGCGCTTGAGCATCTCGATCACGTCTGCGCGCCGCTCGCCGCGCCGGCTGGGGGCGGCCATGGGATAGATCGCGATCCGGCCGCCGTGATGGGTGGAGAACCAGTTGTTCGGGAACACCGAGTCGGGTGTGTCGCGGGTCAGGTCGTCGAAGACGTGGACGCGGACGCCGTGCGCCATGAGCGTGCGCGCCACGTCGTCCACCTCCCGGAGCGCGCGGGCCTCGAATGTCTCCGCGCTGATCGCGGGCCGCGGGAGCTGGAAGACGTTGTCCGCGGCGGTCTCGGGGTTCGGCGTGAAATAGCGGGGCCGGACCATGACCACCGCCGATGGCGCCTGGATCTGGTTGCGCATGAGCACATCGTGGGCCGGTTGGCGGGCTCGCGCAATGCGAGAACTCGGTTCGTGATGCCCTGCGCGTGGGTGAGGCCGCTTGGTTCCAGGCCGGGTGCGTTGTCGATGATCCGCACGCGGGCCCCGACGGCCTCATAGGTTGTGCTCGCCCGGGTATGACGCTACATCCGGATCCGCCCACGGCCGCCGATGTTCTTCGGGCACGTGCTGCATTGGAATGACTCTCGGTCATCCCGAGCGCGGCGCTGGCGGGCTTATCTCAGTCCGCGGCCGGCTCCGCTGGCGAGCAGGTGCTCGGCGTCGTCGGCGCTGAGCTCGCTCTCGGCGGCGCAGCTGGCGCACTGCATGTGGTATCGCTTCGACACCGTCATCAGTGGGATGAAGAAGACGGTGAACTTGGTCGACCATTTCTCGATGCGCTGGGCGGCGGTCGCGCCGCAGAACTGGCAGGCGAGGGTGAGGACGCCGAGCACCTCGCGGTCCGCCTTGGTCCCGAAGATGAGGAGCATGCTGCGAGCGTACGCCTATGTCGAGTGTCGGGAGCCTGGGTCGTCCGCCAGCGAGCCGCGTGCTCGGTCGCAGCGTGCCCAGGCAGAATGCAGTGAGCATCACGCTTCGACGCCCCCTTTTCTCACTCCCAGCCCCCGGAACTGCATTGATGCCCCATTCCCTCGCACCCAGCCCCCGGTGCACAGGGGGCACGGATGCACACAGGGGGGCGACGATGAGCAAACGGGGGCGTCCTGGGCACCGGCGCTCAGTGTGGGA
>JAUNRO010000363.1 GCA_030544185.1 Propionibacteriaceae bacterium
GGTGAAGATCACAGGGTCTTGTGTGAGGACCTGAGCAGGGGTGTTGCTCGTCCCTATGACTTTGACCCGCTGGGCGGGTCAAGATCACAGCGTTCGTGCGACGACCGCAGGCCTGCAGCCCGCGTGGTTCAGCTTGCCTGACCCCGGAACTTGCCTCCGACCCACTTGCCGAACTCCCCGACGCCCTCGCCGAGGTCGCGCATCAGGCGAGCGATCGCGTCCTGGGAGGAGCGGAAGGCCTGCAGATAGGAGTCGGCAGCCGCCTGAGCCTCGTCGGAGATCTTCGCGTCCCGGTCCTCGCCGCGGCGGGGATAGCGGCCCGAGAGGATCTCGGCGTATTGCCCCGAGTCCACCCAGCGCCGCAACTCGCCCGCGCGCACCACGTTCATCGGGTGGGTCGCACCCTCGACGAGCATGAACTTCATCACCGAGTCGCGCAGGTCCTCGGTCTCCTCGTATTCCTTTGCCTGCGCCAGGAACTCGGTCTGGTCGAGGTCCTCGAGGTGGCCGCCGGAGGCGATCTTCATCTGCACGCGGATGGCGGCGGCGACGTCCTGGGTGGCCAGCAGGCCGGCCCGGTCGCTCGACAGCTCGGCCTTGCGCGCCCACTCGGCAAGAGCGGCGCTGATCGCACGGATCCCCCAATAGCCGATCGGAATGCCCGCGAACGATGTGCCGAAGCGGATCAGGTAGGCCAGCAACGTCCGATAGAGCGCGTGCCCGCTGAGCGCATGGCCCAGCTCGTGACCGAGCACGAACCGCAGCTCGTCATCGTCGAGCAGGTCGACCAGCGCGGAGTCGACCACGATCTTGGGGGTATCCACACCGATCGTCATCGCGTTCAACCGAGGCGAGGCCTGGACGAAGAGCTCCGGCAGCGCCCGGGCGTCGAGCGCGGTGGCCGCCTCCACATAGAGGCGGCGAATGCGCGGGAACTGGCGCTCCGTCACCCGCACGCAGGAGCCGAGCAGCAGCATCTTCACCATGCGTTCGTTGAGGAACCCCGACAGCTTGCGGACGAACGTGTCGAATCCCTGCAACTTGCGCAGGGCGACGAGCGCGCCGCGATCGGCCGGGTGCTCCCACGCGCGGGTGGAGATGTCGGTGAGGACGATGCGGTTGCGGATGGGTTTGCTGTTCTCGGTCACCCGGCCATTGTGGCCCGTCGTGGGTCCGCCAGCGGCAGAGGAGGTGCGCCGGGGCTCAGCGCAAGTGGAGCGCTGCGTCGTCGGCGGGGAACGTCCGGACCGGGCCGGGGCCCGACTCCGCGGTCTCGAAGCGCACGGTCACCCGGCGCAGGCCGGCTCCCCAGACCCAGCCGGGACCGAGGTCGTCGTGGACGACGTCGACCCCGGGGAGCCACGTCGTCGGGCGCCGCCGCAGCCGCGTGTCGGCAGGGGTCTGCTCGGTCGTCTCGGCGCCGTCCACATCGGGCGCCTCGCCGTCGGGGGCGAACAGTTCCTCCTGGGCGATCTGGGTCAGTCCCGCGACACCCACGCCGATGAGCCGGACCCCTTCGCTCAGATCCAACCCCGTCAGCAGTTCCTTCGCGATGCGCGCGATCACTTCGGGCCGGTCGGTCGCGCCGTCGAGGGTGCGGGAGCGGGTCCAGGTGGTGAAGTCCGGGCGGCGCACCTTGATCGTCACGGTCCGCGCGAACAGCCGACCCGCGCGCACCCGGGTGGCAACCTCGGCCGCGTCCCGCTCGAGCAGCGCGGCGAGCTTCGTGGGGTCGCGCTCGTCGTGTTCGAACGTGTCCTCGACCGAGATCGACTTCGCCTCGCGCTCGGCCTGGACCGCCCGGTGGTCCCGGGCGTGGGCCAGCGCGTGCAGGTTGGTCCCGGCCGCCTTGCCGAGCTCCCGGGTGAGTTCGGCAAGGGTGACCCCCTGGAGGTCGGCGACGGTGCGCACGCCGAGCCGGTGCAGCCGTTCGCCCGTCGCTGGGCCCACGCCCGGGATGACGCGCACTGACATCGGGGCGATGAGCGCGACCTCGGTGCCGGGTTCGACGATGCGCAGGCCGTCGGGCTTGTCGAGTTCGGTGGCGAGCTTGGCGATGAACTTCGACGAGCCGATGCCGACCGACGCGGTGAGGCCGCCCGTGCGGCGCGCGACCTCGGCCTTGAGCTCGCCGACGAGCGCGGTCAGCGCGTCGGCAGTGAATCGCAGATCGCGCGGCGACGCGGCCAGATCCACGAAGGCCTCGTCCAACGACAGCGGCTCGACGACAGGGGACAACCGGCGCAGCGCGTCCATCACGTGCGCGCTGGCCTCTCGATAGGCGCCGAACCGTCCGCTCAGCACGGCGGCGTGCGGACACCGACGACGGGCCTCGTGCATGGGCATCGCCGAATGGATGCCGAAGACCCGGGCCTCATAGGACGCGGTGGACACCACGCCCCGCTGGCCGATCCCACCCACGATCACGGGCTTCCCGCGCAACGACGGTTTGTCCCGCTGTTCCACCGCGGCGAAGAAGGCGTCCAGGTCGAGATGCAGGATGGAGGGCCGCGTCCGCACGATCAGGCGGTGCCCATCGCGATCGCGCGGCCATGGGTCGCGGGGTCGTCCAGGCACTCGACGATCCACCTCGCCACGTCCGCCCGGCGGACCCGCGCCTTCATCGGGCGGCCCTCGGCGGTTTCCTGGGCCACGAACCCCGCTGGCGGCCCGTCCGCCAGCCCGCCCGGACGCACGACGGTCCAGTCCAGGCCCGACGCGGCGACCAGCGCCTCCTGCTTGGCATGGTCGGCGAGCGCCCGGCCCAGCAGCAGCAGGACCACCGGCCGGGTCAGCCGGGGCAGCAACTGCGCCGAGTCCCCGACCCCGAGCGAGGACATGACGACAAGTCGAGGTGCGCCGGTGTCCTGCATCGCGCCGATGATGTTCCGGGTGACTGCGGCGCGGTGTCCGGGGGACCCCTTCGCACCGCCGACCGTGATCACCACGGCGTCCGCCCCGGTGACCGCGGCGCGGGCCGTCTCGCGGTCAAGCGCGTCACCGGTCACATTGCGCACGCCGGCGGCATCGCTGCCGCTCCGGGACAGGCAGGTGACCTCGTGCCCGGCCTCCGCTGCGATGCGGACAACCTGCGCACCCGTGCCCTTGCTGCCGCCGACGACCGTGATCTTCATGGCGCCATTCAACCGTGTTCTCCTCGCGAGCGATGCTCACCGCGGCGCGGACCTTGGAATCCAGCCCCGGTGTCATCCCCA
>JAUNRO010000364.1 GCA_030544185.1 Propionibacteriaceae bacterium
GGGGGCGACCAATGCCGAGATCGGGGCGCGGCTCTATATGGCAGAGGGGACGGTGAAGACCCACATCGGACGGCTGCTGTCGAAGCTGCAGGCCCGCGATCGGGTCGGGCTGGTCCTGTTCGCTTATGAGACCGGCGTGGCGGGACGCTGACAACAACGCGACAACACCGGCTCGCACCCGGACAACACCTCCGACAACAGGCGCGAGACAGGCTCATGGCATCACCCGGGAAGGGGAGGTGCCATGTCGGTCGGGGCGTTGTTGCGGGAGTTCGAATGGTTGGCCGGGCGGTGTACGCCGCTGGTCGCTGCCTGGGTGCGGCGCCATCCCGTGCTCACGGGGTGCGTGGGGCTGCGCGATGTCCTCGCGGCAGTGCGGGCCGATCCTGATGCGGTGCTGTCCGCCCTGCTGTGGGAGACCCGCGCCGGGTGCGTGGTGGCCGGCCGCGTGGTGCTGCAGGCACTGCTGCCGAAGATCATCGTGATGTCCCGCACCGATCGGGGCGCGTTCGCGATGGACTACGTGGGCGCGCTCTGGTTGCGGATCAACGACTATCCCCTGGAGGAGCGCCCGCACCGGATCGCCGCCAACCTGGCCCTCGACACGCTCAAGGCCGTTCACGCGGAGCGCGGTCACGGCTTGGTGCTGCTTGAGCCCCAGGCGATCACGGGACTGCCCGGAGTCCTCGACCAGCCGCGCGCCGGACCGGACACCCGGGGGCTGCTGCGCACGGCGGTGGAGCGCGGTGTGGTGGACACGCACACCCATGCCGTGCTGGTCAGCGTGTTCGCGGAGGGGTTCAGCCGCGAGGAGACCGCGGAGCGCTATCAGGTCACGCCGTTGACCATCCAGCGGCGTTGCCGACACGGGATCCAGCAGCTCCGTGCGCATGCGGACGAGCTGCGGGATGCGCTGTGAGACACGGTCAGCGGCCCAGGCGTCCGGATCGCCGTCGCGATGCGCTTCGGGACAGCCGGGCCATCGGGCCACCTGAATTGGCGGCACGCCCGGTCACCCGGTCGGGGCTAGGATGAAAGATCGTGACCACCACTCCCTGCACAGTCCCGCCGAGCCAATGGGCGGAGATCATCGCCGCCGACCCGGACCACTCCCACCGCTATGCCGAACGATTCCGAGATCTGGAGGCCCGCGGCAACGACATCTATGGCGAGGCACGTCTGCTCGACGCGATGCTCGAGCGCGGATCGCGCATCCTGGACGCCGGCTGCGGCGCCGGCCGCGTGGGCGGCTATCTCGCCAGGCAGGGCCACCGCGTGGTCGGGGTCGACCTCGACCCCGTCCTCATCGAGGCGGCCGACCAGGACTTCTCGGGTCCGACCTGGCTGGTCGGCGACCTCGCCGAGCTGGATCTGCCCAGCCGGGGCGTGACTGACCCGTTCGACGCGATCGTCTCTGCCGGCAACGTTATGACCTTCCTTCACCCGGCCACCCGAGTCGAGGTGCTCCGCCGCCTCGGTGCGCACCTGGCGCCCGACGGTCGCGCGGTCATCGGATTCGGCGCCGACCGGGGCTATTCCTTCGATGCCTATGCCGCCGACATCAGCCGTGCCGGGCTGCGCATCGATGCGCGCTTCGCCACCTGGGACCTGCGGCCGTTCACCGGGACCTCAGACTTCCTGGTCAGCATTCTCTCCCGTCCCTGATCCGACTGTGAAAGGGTTAGTCGACATTCGTCGCGATGAGGTGATCACATGTCGGCCGACGCCATCGGTTTTGCCCTGCTCATCCTGGGACTCTTTCTGCTCGTCGGGAAGATCATCCGCGTCAAGTGGGGGCTGGTGCAGAAGATCTTCCTGCCCAGCTCAATCATCGGCGGCGCGCTGATCCTGCTGCTGGGGCCCGAGGTCCTGGGCGCGCTCGCGGGCGGCACCCTCGCCGAGACCGGCCTCTTCACTGAGTCCATGCTCGATGTGTGGAGTGCGTTGCCCGCGCTGCTGATCAGCGTGGTTTTCGCCACGATGTTCCTCGGCGAGGACCTGCCCAGCCCCAAGCGAGCGGCTCGGCTCGTCGGCCCCCAGTTGTCCCTGGGTCTCGCCATGGGGTCGGGGCAATATGTCGTGGGCCTGCTGCTCGCCGCCCTCATCCTAGTCCCGGTCTTCGCGACGCCGCCGATGATGGGAGCGCTAATCGAGATCGGCTTCGAGGGCGGCCACGGCACGGCGGCGGGCATGCGTGGCGTGTTCGAGGACCTCGGCTGGAGCGAGGGCGCGGACCTGGCCGTCGGGCTGGCCACCGTCGGTCTCATCGGCGGCATCATCATCGGCATCGGCCTGATCAACTGGGGAGTCCGCACCGGGCGCACCGAGATCCTCAAGGGCGACGCAAAGATGTCGATCGAGGAGCAGAAGGGCCTGTTCCGCAAGGACGAGCACTATCCGGCAGCCGAGATGACCAGCCGGCCGGCGTCGATCGAGCCGCTGTCGCTGCACATGGCACTCGTCGCCGCAGCCATCCTCATCGGCTGGGCGATCCTGGAAGCGCTGCGCTGGATCGAGCAGCAGACCTACGCCTCGGTCATGCTCGACGAGAACACCAACCTCGAGATCTTCTCCTATGTCCCGCTGTTCCCGCTGGCCTTGCTCGGCGGTGTGATCCTGCAGGCGATCGCCCGGGCGCTGAAGGTCAACCACCTCATCGACCACAACATGATGCTCCGCATCCAGGGCTGGGCCCTCGACTTCCTCATCGTCGCCGCCATCGGCACGTTGTCGCTGCAGGCGATCGGCGACAACATCATCCCGTTCTTGATCCTGGCCATCGGCGGCATCGGGATCAACGTGATCCTCTTCCTCTGGTTCGCGCCACGGGTCATCGGCCGCTATTGGTTCGAGCGCGGGATCGGGGACTTCGGTCAGTCGATGGGCGTCACCGCGACCGGCCTCATCCTCATGCGCATCACCGACCCTGAGGGGGAGAGCCCGGCGTTCGAGGCCTTCGGCTACAAGCAGTTGGTCTTCGAGCCGTTCTTCGGCGGCGGTCTGGTCACCGCGCTGGCCGTCCCCATCATCTTCATCTCGGGCATCTGGCCGCTCTTCTTCGCCATGCTGGCGATCTTCCTGGTCGCCATCCTCAGTGGTCTGCTCTATTTCCGGCCGATGGCCAAGAAGGAGCGCGAGGAACTCGCCGCGGCCGGTGAACAGGGAGCAGACGCGGTGACGACCGGGTGACCCCACCGACCCGCCAACTCC
>JAUNRO010000365.1 GCA_030544185.1 Propionibacteriaceae bacterium
CGGCGAGACGATCCGACGCAAGCTGCTCACGGACTTCGACCTGCACACCATGCTCCGACTGCCGACCGGCATCTTCTATGCCCAAGGCGTGAAGGCGAACGTGCTCTTCTTCGACAAGAAGGTCGCGCGGCCGGGGCAGCCGTGGACCGAGCGACTATGGGTCTACGACCTGCGGACCAACAAGCACTTCACGCTCAAGCAGAATCCGCTGCGACGGCCCGACCTTGACGATTTCGTTGAGGCGTTTCGGCCGGGCTCGCGGGATCAGCGCGAGGAGAGCGAGCGCTGGAAGTCGTTCACCTATGACGAGATCATCGCTCGGGACAAGGCCAACCTCGACATCACATGGCTGCGCGATGAGTCGCTTGAGGATCTGGACAACTTGCCGTCGCCGGACGTGCTCGCACGGGAGATTGTCGAGGATCTCTCCGCCGCGCTCGCCGAGTTCGAGGCCGTCGCTGCGGCTCTCGAGGAGCAGCTGGGGCAGGCGAACTAGACCACTTCATTTGCAAGTGACCGCGCCACGCCGACGATCATTGAGCCGCCAGACCACCCGGCACTTCCGCCCCCGGCAAGTTGGATAGACCGAGCAGGCGCACCGCACATGCGCCCTGACGACGACCGCATCGGCACAGGCGTCTGTCGACGGTCCACCAACAGGCACGTGAACAGCGCTACTAATCGGCTCGCCATGCTCAAGTCTCGATCTCTACAGCGATGGGCACCGGTGACCCCACGCTGCCGGCAACCGGTACGCCAAGTTCTATCGCGATCGGGGTATAGAGGTCGACAGCTGCGGCTGCGGTCCGCAGCGAGACGATTATGGAGTACCGGATCGGCAGGTCCGAGCGGTCCTTGCGACTGTTATTCTTCCACCATCCCCCGACGGGATAGACGGCAATCCGACTCGACGCGGCCAATTCTGCCCCTGTGCCGTGCCACTCGTCCTGATGCAAGGAACCGTAGTGTCGTTGCTGGTCACCGATGAACCATCGTTGCGAGGCCCCGGAGGCCGAGGATGTGGTGCCGTCTTCGGTGGACTGCGCGTCGCGGTTCACTCGGTGCACGAATTCAGCACTCGTCTCCAATGGCGATTGGAGGTCGAAGCGCAAACCATGCGAGGCGTAGGAGTACCGTTGCCGCCAGCCGCGACGCGACGCGGACGGCTCAACGAAGTACGACAGCGTAATGCGCATCCGAACCTCAGCGGCACCGAGTTCCTCGAGCACCTCCACGGGCCAGGGCAGCTCGTGTAGGCGGAACTGACGCATCCGCAGGTCGTCGCCTTCGAAGGGAACAAATCGATCCTGGACTACCAGGGTCACGGCCGAGTTGGCCGACGTGAGTAATCCTTGCTCGTCGGGGACGCCCCAACCGTAGCGTCGTAGTAGTTGCAGGCGTCCGGCCTTGCCCGGGGCGCAGTCCAGCTCCGCCCGCATTGCGGGGGTCCACTCCGCCGAGTGAGTGAGCAGTCCGCGGACGGTCTCTGACCAATAGGCGGGGTAGCGGGCCATCGTCCGGGCAGCTAGCCGCGCCGCCTGGGCCGTAGCAGCACTGGTGGCATTCGCCGACGTTACTGCAAGGTTGTTGGCTATACCGGTCGAGCGTAGGGAGAGAAGCGGGTGCTTGTCCTCGAAGCCGTCGCCGCCGTCAGTGATGACATTGCCGCCCTCCATGCAGATATCAGGCTTGATCGGCCATCGTCGCTGGTTGAACATCAGCGAGGTCCGACTGTGGGGCGAGAGTTCACCCTCCCCCGCCTGGGCCGACCACCCGCGGTAGCTGGGGTCCGCCGGGACTTCGGTGAGGTTGGTGAAGGCGCCTACCGTGATGGCATTCCATGCCTGGCCCGGGTCGGCGACGGGGGTGGTGTCAGACTCGGTGTGGTGATCAGCCTGATAGCTTGTGACGTTGCCTGCGGCGACAAGAATTAGCCGTGCAGAGTCGGGATCGGGGGCGGTCAGAAGGCGGAGATCGTCACCGTCGCGCACCGCGTCCGTGCCGACAGCAAGGGCGTCGAGACTGGCCGACCACAGGGTGGGCTCGCCAGGGCGGTCGGGCTCAGTGCTGACCGGCAGACAGTACACGCGGCGGCGTCTGTTGACGATCTCAGGTAGGGCGACCGCTTCTATGGTGGCGGTGCCATAGTCGCGCGGGTCGTGTTGCGGCTCATCGGCGTCTGGGATCAGCTTGACCGATTCGAGCCGGTGTTCAAGGGCGACGACTCTGGCGGAGACGAGGTGAGCGTCGAGTTCGTCTCCGAATAATGCGAGCCCTGCCATCGACGTTCCATGTCCGTGACTGTCGTTGCCAGATCCGCCCACGACGGTGTGCTGGTCGATGGTCGCCAGAGATCCCTCAATGAGCAGGTGCGGCCGGAACACCCCGGTGTCCAAGTGGCAGACCGCCGGCGCGTCCTCGGGGGCTGGGATCAGTCGGGCTGCCAGGTCTGTAACGTACTCGTCCTGCTCGTTGGGCGCGAGGTCCTCGATGGTGTCGATGAACCCGGGCCGCCGGACTTCGGCGATTGGCACCTTGGTGAACGGCAGAATCTGCAACTGAGCCCAGGTGGCCTCGACCCAGACAACGTGCCGGTCCCGGAGAGTCATCGTCCGCGGAAGCGACCGGAGCTGGTACGTGGAAATGAAGCCGTCGATTGACTCTGCGTGCGCCTGACCGGTATCAAGCCACAGTTCCCACCACCGGACGCCGTACTCCGGGGGTTCGCCTTCCGAGGTCCACAGATCGCGCAGCAGCGCACGACGGATATGGGCGATGTTCGCGACCAAAGCGCGGTATCGCGGATTACCCTCTGGTGTATCCCAGTTCGCCTCGTCACCCAGAGTGCTGACTTCAGTCAGATACTCCTCGAAGATCTTGAGGAATCGGGACCGGTACTCATCTGCGACCCAAACCACGGCGTGCTCGGGTCGATCGCCGTCGCCGGGTTGAACCGAGAGCAAGAGCCACTGTGGCCGACGGGGAACTTTCCGGGCCTGGTTAAGCCTGGTCAGCCGATCGAGCTGAAGGGGGTAGGAAGCGTCCGCGCCCTCCAGGACGATGATGCTTCCGATCGCGCGTAGTTCCTCGATGTCGACGAGCGCGGACCGCTCGGCGTTGGTTTCCTCCAGGGTCCGCTCCAACTCGCCACGAATCGCGAGCCCATGGCTGCGGTGCTCGACTGGT
>JAUNRO010000366.1 GCA_030544185.1 Propionibacteriaceae bacterium
CTTCGATGCGGCGCAGCTCCTCGTGGGTGCGTGCGCCGACGAGGTTGCGCAGGATCCCGGTTTCCGGGTCGAGGTAGCCCGCCCAGCGGGCATCCTCGTCGCCCACCTGCCAGGGCTGAGGACTCACCCTCGCTCGCCCACGTCGCGGGGTAGGCCGAGCTGCTCTCGGGTGCGGGCCACGAGTTCGTCGGCGTCGATCAGGCCACGGGCGTAGTCGTCCTGGATGCGGCGCGCCACATCATCTGTGGCGCCGCCTTCGAGTTCGGTCGAGGCGCGCGCGAGGGCGACCTCGCGCTCACGTCGGTGACGTTCTGCGGGGCTGACTGCTGGTCCGTGGCCGGCCATGTGCTCAGTGTGCGCCCTGGAGTCGACGACGAGCAGTTCCATCTCCGACACGCTCCTTCCATCGCTCACTGTGACCGCCGCAAACCTCTGTCTGCGGGCCCCTCTCGTCTCATTCTATTACCTGCGATTAATGGACGGAATCGTAGGTAATAGCCAAGTAGGGCTCCCCGTCTACCGAGGGACGATGATCCCAGCGGGCAGGATGCCGCGATCACAGAGAATCTCCACTGCGGCCTCGCGGCGGTGGTGCAGATCTTGCAGCATGACCAAGAGCGCCCGCTCATGCTCGTAGGTGGACACGGCGAGCTCCCGCCTGAACGTCACGGCGTCACTCCGCAGCCCCACGACCTGCTCTGGCAGGAGTGCGAGCAGGGCGGCTGATTCCAGGTCGCTGTAGACGTCGTGGAACGTGTTGTCCGACATGGGACCCATCCTGCCCCGGAAGGGGCTCCTGCACCGGCTACGGTGTGCCGGTGAGGGAATCGGAGCCCGTGAGCTGCGCGGATGCCGACCGGGCGAACACGCCCGCGTCGGTGGCGGCCTCGGCGCCGGTGCTGCTCGACGAGGGGATGAGACTCTCCCCCACCGTCGCCGAGTACTTGCTCGCCTCCCGATCGGAATCCACACGTCGCGGATACCGCTCCGATCTGCGCGACTGGGCCCAGTGGTGCCAACACGCGGGCATCCGGGCATGCCCGGCATCGTCAGCAGACGTCGCCGAGTACATCGCCTACCTCGCCGACGCCGGAGCCAAGGTCGGCACAATCCGCCGGCGTCTCTCCACGCTGAGCCGGCTGCATGACGCCGCGCGGGTCCCGAACCCCTGCGCCGACCTGCTCGTGACCGACACCCTTGACGGGATCCGGCACAAGAAGGGGGCACCTCCTGATCAGGCCGTGCCCTTGCGTCCCCCGGTGCTGTGGAACGTGCTCGATGCCTGCCCGCGCCAGCGCGTATGGGCCGACCCGAAGCGACGACCTGAGCCGCACCTGCTCGGTCACCGTGACCGTGCCCTCCTGCTCGTCGGCTACGTCGGCGCGTTGCGGCGCAGCGAGCTTGCAGCCATCCGCGTCGTCGACCTCGTCGACCACCGTCTCGGCATCACCGTGAGGCTCCCCCGATCCAAGACCAACCAGACGGGCGAGCAGGCCGAGTTCGTGATCCTGCCGCGCGCAGTCGACGCCGAGCGTTGCCCGGTACAGGCGGTGCTCCAATGGCTTGAGGTCGCCGGTATCGACCGCACCGACGAGGGCCCATTCCTGCGCCCTGTCGGTAAGTCCAATCGAGCCGTCAACAGGCACCTCTCCCCCGCCAGCATCAACGCGCTTGTACAACAGGCCATCACCCGAGCAGGCCACCCTGCCGGGGGGTACAGCGCACATTCCCTGCGGGCTGGATTCGTCACCGAGGCGCATCTGAGCGGCGCCTCCGATCGACAGATCGCGCGACAGACTCGACACCGCTCCCCCGCCTCAGTCAGCGGGTATATCCGGCTCGAGCAGAGCTGGCGCGGGAACGCAGCCCTACACCTCAGCACGGAGCCCGAGGGTCACTGAGCGTGGTATCCGCACGGTCTTGACCTGCGCTGTGCCTGAGAGGACTCCGGGGAGCCGGGCCGGGCGCTCAGGTTCGATAGCGCGGATGCCCCATCGTCAGGGGCGCGAGCGGGTCTCGCCCTCCTGCCTGATTTTGGGCCCCAGGATGACGAGCGCGATGACGGCCATGACGAACCGGGCCGGGCTGGCGTGCCCGGATCGGGCGGGCGGATCGGCTGTCCTGCTGGGAGGCGCCAGGGTCGCCGGCGAGCAGCGGCATATCAGGCATGGGGTTCTCCTTGGGTTGCGCGGTCGCGCTGTTCACCCGTGGGGCTTTGGCGGCCGGTGAGGTGGTTGACGGTGCGGGCTACATCGGGGTCGGGGTTCTGGGGGTCGGCGGCGCTCCATAGGGCGTCGATGATGTCGCTCCAGCGCTGGGCACCAGCGTCGTCATGGGAGGCCATGTGGGCTTGGGCCAGGAGGTCGAGCAGCTCGTCGAGGTCGGGCTGGTCGCAGATGGTGCGGGTAGCGCGGGCCAGCTCGTCGCGGCGTGCGCGAGAGAGGATGGCGAGGCGGACAAACAGGCGGCCCCGCGACCATTGCGGCCCGATCCGGTGGGCGGCGAGTTGCATGAGCCGACCGCATTCGATGTCGGGCAGGGCGGGGTCGGCGATGACGAGTGTGTGAGCTCGGCCATCGCGGTCGGCGACGACTGCACCAAAGGGGCCGAGGGAGACACCGGGGGGAGTCACCGTGCGGATCGCAAGGAACGCCGGCGGCGGGTCGTCACTTCTGTGCATGTGGGGATCCTTTCAGGGGGCACTGAGCGTGCCGGGTCACTTCTTGGGGAGGCGGCTCCGCAGGCGGGCTGCCATTTCGCGTGCGGTACCACCGATCGGAGCGGTTCCGTGGTGGTCGACCAGGTCGTCGAGCAGTCGGGCGATGACCTCGGTCTCGGCGGGGCTGATCGCCATGCTGGGTCGACGATCACGCCCGGGCGCCTGGTCGAGGATCGCCCAGAGGTATTCATCGAATGCGTCGTCGCTGAGAGGCTCCCCCGTGTCCGGGTCGCGGCTCGATTCAGTCACGGGGGCTTGCTCGGTGTGGACGGATCCCGGATCGGCTCCGTCGCGAGGGTGAGGTGTTGCGAGGATGCCGATGATGTGGGCTTGCGGCAGACAGAATTCCTGGATCCCCTCGCCCTCGTTGTCGCCTGGGGTGATGGGGCACCTCACGCGCACCCAGGGGCCAATGATGGTCACCTCGCCTACGAGTTCGATCCTTC
>JAUNRO010000367.1 GCA_030544185.1 Propionibacteriaceae bacterium
CCCATTCCTGCGCCGGGCTCATCGCGTGCGCCTGGGGCTTCTCGACCTGGGTGTCGCCGAGCTGGTGGAACGTGCCGTCGGGCTTGACGGCGTGGTCGAGGAATCCCTGCAGCGCGTCGCGGCGGGAGGTGATGGTGCGCGAGGCGCGCGTGTCGACGTTGCACGCGGTGAGGGCGTTCTCGACGTACCCCCACAAGGCGTGGTTGTAGCGGGCGTAGCCGACGGCCTGCTCGTTGTTCGCGCCCTGGGCGTCGATGACGCGGGTGATGTCGCGGCCGAGCTTGTCGACCGCGTAGGTGCGCAGGTCGTTACGGCGCAGGGTGCAGCCGATGCCCATGACGGCGAGGGTCTGCTCAGTGCCGACGTTGTGGTCGGGCCACGTGTTGGCGCGCAGCCACGTCGCGTGCTGCACCAGCGAGGTGTCCAGCCACCGCGGCACCGGCTTGCCGACCTGCTGCAGCCCGTCACGCAGGCACATGAGGAAGTCGGCGCGCGTGTGCGTCGCGTTGCCGGCGCCCGGGCCGGTGGGCCACGGGTAGCGGTTGTCGCGTACCCAGTCCTGGGCGATGGCGACCGCGTTGTCGATGGCCTTCGGGTCACGCTGGGCCGTCATGCCCTGCGTCGAACGGTAGATGTAGGCGCCGGTCCAGTTGAGGGAGTGGAACAGCGTCTTCCAACTGTCCTGCTTGTGCGGATCGAGAGCCCAGTTGATGTCATGGCGACCGTTGCCGACCCGGGTCTTCTTGTACGGACCCCACGTGAACAGGTCGCGGTCGAGATCCCCGACCGGGTTCTGCCGGTCGAGCAGCCCGTAGCCGCGGCACGGGTAGGCCGGCGAGGGGCGGGTATCCGAAGAGGCGAGCCTCGTGGTCGAGGCGCTCGTGGTGGCCGACGCCGCTGTAGCTGACGAGGCCGGAGCTCCGACCATGGTGCCGACGAGTGCGGCGGAGGCGAGTGCGGTTACGACGCGGGCACCGAGGTGACGCATGATCGTCCCTTCCCTGGGATATGAGGCTCCAAGCAGCGGGAAGGGGCCGCGGCATCTGATCTATCGGCCCCGGACAGCACGATCTGACCACTGCAGGTCGGTTGTCTCGGTGTCGGGTGTGGGGTCAGCCCAGCGAATCAACCCTCAGGTCGGAAGCGATGTGGAGCAGTTCGAGGCACCAGCCATCTGACCTGTGCTGAAGCCGAGCGCCGCGATCCACCGCCCGATCGCTTCCGACTTCATGGTTGATTGCGGCGCCGTCCACACCCGTTGCCGACCCCCCCCGCCGTCGGCGGGCCCCTGTGGATGACGGCAGAGGTGGTGCGGCAGCGCGCGGCACAGTGCTCGCATGGCTCGATCCACACGCGTTGCCGAGGTCGTTGCCGTGCTGGCCGCGGCCGGCGGTGTCATGAGGGGTACGGAGATCATCGGCGCTGTCTCCCGCCAGGCGTTGCGGTCGGCCGCGGCGTGCGGCGTGGTGAGCCGGCTCGGACCCAACCTCTACGGGCTCACCGGGACGCTGCCGACCGCTGCGGAGGCTGCGTCGTGCATCCGGTCATGGTCGGCATGGGACGAGGAGCCCAGCGAGGACGAGACGCGACTGTTGCGGTACCGCCATGAGACGGCGTTCTCCCTTCGCGGGGCGCTGGCGATGCGGTGCGCGGCGGCGCACCACGACTGGATGTTGCTGCGGCAGCCGTCGACCGTGGAGGTGGCCGTGCCGCGGTCGCGCCGGCTGCCGCGCGCAGATGGTCTGTCGTGTCATCACCGGGACTTGTCCGACGCGGAGTTGAGCGATGGCGTGACGGCTCACAGGCGGACGGTTGTCGACTGTGCCTCAGCGTTGCCCTTCACCGAGGCGCTGGCGGTGGCCGACTCGGCGATGCGAGCAGGGGCGATCGGTCCGATCGAGTTGGAGAGAGCAGGCTTGGACTACCGCGGTCCGAATGCGGCCCAGGTGCGACGGGTGTGCGCGTTGGCCGACGGTCAGGCGGCCAACCCGTTCGAGTCCGCCGTCAGGGCCATCGCCGCAGACGTGCCGGAGGTGCGGCTGGTGCCACAGCACCACGTAGCGGACTCCTCCTTCCAGGCGCGCGTGGACCTGGCGGATGAGCGGTTGCGCATCGTCGTCGAGGCGGAGGGCAAGGAGTTCCACGCGGGCACTGACGACTTCGAGGCCGATTGCGTCCGGTACAACCAACTCGTCGCGCGCGACTGGCTGGTGCTGCGCTTCACGGTGCATGACACCCGCGCCCGCCCCGAATGGATGCGGGAGATGCTGCGCGCGACGGTGCTGGTCCGACGCGCGCAGGGGTACGAGTGAAGCAGGCCACCAGAAAGTCGGAACCGATGCGGAGCCACGACACAGCCCCGCACTGTGACCTGCATGAATGCGCCACAGCGCCTCGGGGTGCCTCGATCGGTTCCGACCTGATGGTTGGTTGGTCAGCGGATGAAGTCGACGAGCGAGGGCTGGATGACCTTCGCGGAGGCCGAGAGGGCCGCCTGGTAGGAGGTGGACTGCACGGCCAGGTCCATCGCGGCCTTCATGAAGTCGGTGTCCTCGACCTTGCTGAGGGCGATCGTGGTGGCGTCGTGCTGGCGGCCGTTGATCTCGACTTGGCGGTCGAGTCGGTTGATCTTGGCGCCGATGGTGGTCTGGCCGTCGAGCACGCGCTCGCGGAGGGCGTCGACGTCGCCGAGCCCGGTGCGCATGGCGTCGGCGTCACCGGTGCGGATGGCCTGGGCCAGTGCGGCGAGGGCACCGGTGGAGGCCACGAGGTCGGTGCCGAAGATCTCTTCTCCGTTGATGCCCACGTTGAGCTGGCCCGCCGCGCCGGGCGCGTTGGAGATGACGCGGGTCACGGC
The DNA here is from genome assembly GCA_030544185.1 of Propionibacteriaceae bacterium. The sequence goes on from JAUNRO010000367.1 coordinate 2,858, forward strand.
GTTGATGTTGCCGATGAACTCGCCGGTGTCCGGGTTGAAGGCGCTCTCGTTCGGGGTGGTGCCCCCGAAGAGGGGCTGGCCAGCGTAGCCGATGTTGGCCTGCTGGACGAGGTCTTGGCGGAGCTCGTCGATCTCTTTGGCGATGGCTTCGCGGCCCTGGGGGCCGGTGGGCGAGTTGAGCCCGGAGATCGTGAGAGTGCGGATGCGCTGGAGCACATCGTTGACCTTCATGAGCGAGCTGTCGGCGGTCTTGAGGCGGTCGAGGCCGTCGTTGATGTTGATGCCGAGCTGTTCGAGGTTGC
>JAUNRO010000368.1 GCA_030544185.1 Propionibacteriaceae bacterium
TGGCCAGAGCGAAGACTCCGGGATATCGGCCGTGGCGATTGGGCACCGCGCTCTGGAATCGCACGTATTTGGGCATGGGACCCATCATGCACGCGATGCCCCACTGAAGTCTCTGCACATGCGGTACTGCCGCGGGTCGCTTCCACCGAGGGAGACGGTGGATGGTCTCCTCGGGCGCACCTGCCTCGCCTTGGGGGCCCCAGCCTGAGACAGCCTCAGCTGCCGTCCTGCCGACAGTGTGGGGTCGGCTCATTCAGAAAGTGGGTCTGCTTGATGTGAGTCCTTCTGAAGCCGAATCGCTGAACGTTGCGCTCCGAGTCACCGCCCGTGGTGGTCGTCGTCATGGCGACTGTGCACCCTGCGTCCCGAGCGACGCCGAGGCGATGGAGGATGAGCGCTCCTTGGACCCCCCGGCGGCGTTCGGTGGGCAGTGTCGACATGCCGCCCAGGGTTGCCACCTCGTCGTGGATGGTCAAGCTCGCGCAACCCAGCGGCCTCCCATCGTCCGCGTCCAACGCGATGATCATCCCGTCGCCATCGACGGTATGGGCGGCGCGTGTGAATGCATCGGCCGCCCGTCGGGCGTCCGCGCTGTCATGGCCCCACCCCGCAGCCGACACGGCCTGCCATTCCTCGAGCGTCCGTTCGCTGACGCGGGCAACGCGTATACCAGGGCGAGGCCGATGGGTGGTTGCCCGGTCCAGGGGGTACACGTGCACACTCGTACCCGCGTCGGCATCTGGACCGAAACCGAATGCCGTCAAGGCAGCGCGGGACTCCGGATGCGTCACCGGCGTGACTTCGATCTGCGCGGGCACCCCGATGTCCGCACTGCGCGCCACGACCAGGGCGATGTCCGCCGCCTGCAGCGGCTCGGTGATGCCCGTCGCGATCGCCTGATTGACGTACATCCCAGGTCCGCAGAGCACGAGGTGACCGCCGGCGAGGGCTGTTGTCTCTGCACCCCACGACCGATCCTGATCCGAGAGCGCCCGCGCGATTGCGACGGCATTGAGCGCATCCACCTGCTCAAGTCGTGAGATCAGCGCAACGTCGGGCACCCGTCCAGGGTATCCGGCGGTCCCGTGGCCGTGAGCGTGTACAGCGCCACCGCTCGCGGAGGGACCGGCCCGCCCGTCGCGCGCCATACTTGCCTGAGCACGGATGGCTGGATATGCCGGATCCGCTCGACATCGAGGAGGACCACCCGGACCCGTCGACGTGGAGATCGTCGACTACCACTGAGAGGACTGACATGGCCGACAGGAATCCCCCCATCCACCCTGGCGAGATCCTCATGGAGGAGTTCATCGAGCCGATGGGCATCACGCAAAACAACCTTGCAGTCTCGATCGGTGTCCCGCCGCGACGGATCAACGAGATCGTGCAGGGCAAGCGCCGGATCACGGCGGACACCGCTCTTCGTCTCGGGCGCTACTTCGGGATGACTGCGCAGTTCTGGATCAACCTCCAGACCCGTTTCGACCTCGAGGTCGAGAGGGAAGCGCTCGGCGACGCGCTCGACAGGATCGAGCCGCTCCAGACAGCATGAAGTCCCCGTCGACCACATGGCGAGCGATGCTGGCCTCGGCAGAACGACATGCCGAGGTACGGAGGCATCCGGATCGATCGGCCGACCGGGTTTGCCCCGCGCTTCGGTGGCGTGATCTATCCTCTCGACTACGGCGAGACAGGCGCTGACGGGGCAGGAGGTGACGTCACCGTGAGGCGAACCAGTCTTCGTTGCTCATGGCATACGTGAGGTTGTCGTCCCAGGCGCCCCGGCACCAGTAGGACTTGGGTGCCAAGGACTCCACGTGCATGCCCAGCCGTTCCAACAGGTGTGCCGAACGCGTGTTCTTCGGCGACAGCTGGGCCACGATGCGGTGGCAGTCGAGGCGTTCGATCAGGTCCGAGACGAGGGTGGACGCGGCTTCGAACGCATAGCCCTTGCGCTGATGCATCGGCCGCAGCGTGAATCCGATCTCGGCGACGCCGCCGTGCTCGTCGAGACCCACGTAGAGATCGCCCACGAGTTCGCCGTCGTGCTCCACGGCGATGTTCAGGGGTTCGCCCGGCACGATGTCGGTCCATCCCGCTTGGCTCGTGACCTGACGGTAGACCTGCTCGCGGGACACCGGAAGGTCCCAGTCCTGGAACTCGGCCACGGCCGGGTCGTTGCGGTACTCGACGACGGTGTCGACATCCTCCTCGCGTCGCGGGCGGAGTATGAGTCGGTCGGTCCGACGGGGGTAGTGAGCAACCACGGACTCAAGCCTACGACCGCGCCGCTGGTGGCGAGACATCGCGAGTGCTCGGACGGACAGACCGACCGGTCGGTCTGATAGCCTCGTGTCATGCGCGGAGAAGTTCTGGATGTCGCTCGACGGCTCACCCTCGAAACGGGGGCAGTCCCCTCTTTGAATGCGATCGTCGCTGCGGCCGGCGTGTCCAAAGGCGGAATGACGCATCACTTCCCGACGCGCGCAGCTCTGGTGGCGGGGCTGGCGCGCATGGCGCTCGAGGAAGTCGACGAGGAGATGTCCAGGGCGGCCATTCGCGGCGATGCCACGCGAACCTGGCTGCGACTCTCCATGCCCCAGGCGGTTGAACGGGCGCTCATGCAGGCGCTCGTCGTGGAGCTGCGCACCGAAGACCCGGTGATCACGGTGTTGTTGGCCGATGCCCGCGATGCGGTGATCCGCTGGGAGCGGACCATCGAGGCAGAGGTGGGGGACCCCGTGCAGGCAAGGGTCATCCGGCTGGTGGGTGATGCCCTCGTGGCCAACGCCGTGGCCGGCATCGAGTCCGAGCCCCCGAGCGTCGACGAGCTGCAGGCCTTCCTGACTCGACCACTCACGTCCGACGCCTCACACCCATGAGCGGATCGCTGCTGCTGGGCATCGTCGGGCTGGCGCTCCTCGACTCACTGAATCCGGCGACGATCGTCGCGGTGACCTTGGTGCTGGTGGCCGTCCCGCGGCGCCCTGCGGCCGTGGCCGGGGCTGCGGTCTTGGGCGCGGCACTGACCGTCTTCACCGTCGGAGCCGGCTTGTTCCTGAGCGTGGGGGCGGCGGCCGACGCCGTCGACGGGGTGGTCGTTGGGCTGCGGTTCTTGGCCTTCGGTGCGGCGGGCGTCGCGCTGGTGGTGTCCGGC
>JAUNRO010000369.1 GCA_030544185.1 Propionibacteriaceae bacterium
AGCTCGACGCCCGCCTCGCCCTGCGCACCTGCGAGGAACGCGTCCGCGCCCTCGCCGGCCGCGCCGACTCCCTGCGCCGCGCGGCCCACCACGAACGCCAGGCTCGCGCCCGCGCCGAAGCCCGCCGCCGCCAGCGCGAGATCGAGGCTGCCACAGCCCGGGCCGTGCAGGCCGCGGCCGAGCAGCTCGCCGTCCACGTGACGAAGTCGCGCGCCGCCGCGACGACCGAACGCGAGCGCGCGGAGGCTGCCCGGGCCGAGGCCGACCAGGCGGTGCGGGCGGCCCGGGCCCGCACCCGCGAGCTCCACGAGGAACTGCAGCAGCTCACCGACACCGTCCACCGTGACGAGCTCGCCCGTGCCCAGCAGCGGATGAAGGTGGATGCGCTCGTCGAGCGCGCGCTCGGCGAGCTCGGGCTGGACGCCGAGACGCTCACCGGTGAGTTCGGCCCGGAGACGCTCATTCCCGTGCTCACCCGCCCCGACGGGACCGCGCTGACCGAGGACGACGAGCAGCCCGAGGCGATCCCGTTCGTGCGCGCCGAGCAGGAGAAGCGCCTGGCCAGGGCCGAGCGCGGGCTGAAGCAGCTGGGCCGGATCAACCCGCTTGCGCTGGAGGAATTCGATGCGATGCAGGAGCGCCACCAGTTCCTGTCGGAACAGCTGGAGGACATCCGCCGGACCCGCAAGGACCTCATGGACATCATCGACGAGGTCGACTCGCGGGTGCAGCAGGTGTTCGCAGAGGCGTACGCCGACGTGGAGGTGGCGTTCGGCCATGTCTTCGCCCGGCTGTTCCCCGGCGGCGAGGGGCGGCTGATCCTCACCGAGCCCGGCGCCTGGCTGACCACGGGCGTCGATGTCGAGGCCCGTCCGCCGGGGAAGAAGATCAAGCGGCTGTCCCTGCTCTCCGGCGGTGAGCGCTCGCTGGTGGCCGTGGCGTTCCTGGTGGCGCTGTTCATTGCGCGGCCGAGCCCGTTCTACATCCTCGACGAGGTCGAGGCTGCCCTCGACGACGTCAACCTGGGCCGGCTGCTGGAGATCTATGAGCAGCTGCGACAGACCTCCCAGCTGCTCGTCATCACCCACCAGAAGCGCACGATGGAGATCGCGGATGCCCTTTATGGCGTGACGATGCGTGGGGACGGAGTGTCCACGGTGATCTCCCAGCGGCTGCGCGACTGAGAGGCGATCTCAGGAATGGCACGGTGGGCGATCGTGGCCCCGAGCTGGGCGTACTCTTGGCCGCGGTCAGCCGCCCGCTCGGGCGTGACTTGATTGTGACGAAGTCTCTTGGCTTCTTCTCATTGCTTTTGCAACACTGGGTGGGGCATCCCTGTCACGCCTGACAGAGTCTCCACCACTTTCGGAAGGCCTCCGCTCATGAGCGTGTTCATCTTCACCATCATCGCCCTCGTCGTGGCCCTGGGCATCTGGGGCGTCGTCGGCATGGGCATGGCCGGAAAGGGCAAGGAGCGCCATCCGGAGCTGGCGAATCGGTTTGCCCGCGCCGCCAAGGCGCTGAACGGCGAGGGTGAGGTCCCGCCGCAGCTCGACAAGCTGTTCCGCTGAGGTCCCCCGCCCTGCGGTGATCGCCGCGTAGTCGCCGGAGGTTGGCCGGGGTTGTCGGCCGGGGTCCCTAGGATGGGCGTGTGGATCCCAGCATGTTGGTTTACATCATTGTCGGCGCCGTCGTCGCCCTCCTGCTCATCGCCGTCGGCATCGGCGTCGGCGTCAGCCGCAAGCGCGCGATCGAGCGGCAGCGGCGTGAAGAACTCGGTCGGGGCGCCGGTGGCGTCGGTGGCATAGCGGGCACCGAGGATGGCGGGGGGACCGCCACCCTGGAGCGGCCTGACCTCGGCGCCGCACCGGGGACGGCGGTCGAGGAACGCCTGGAGCGCCCCGAAGCGCCCCGCACTCGCCTGCGCCGCCTGCGGGAACGGCTCGCGGGCCAGAACAACCTCCTCGCCCGCGGCCTGTTCAACCTGCTCGCCGGGGGCACCGTCGACGAGGACACCTGGGACGACTTCGAGGCGACCCTGATCACCTCCGACCTCGGGGTCGGACCGACCACGGAGCTCGTGGACAAGCTGCGCACCCGCTTCCGGGTCGAGGGCGTCACCGATCCCGCGGATGCTCGCACCATCCTCCGCGAGGAACTGATCGCGCTCGTCGATCCGACGATGGACCGCAGCCTCAACACCGACCGGCAGGGCGTCAACCCCGGCGTGGTGATGGTCGTCGGCGTCAACGGCACGGGCAAGACCACGACCGTCGGCAAACTCGCCCGGGTGCTGGTCGCCGAGGACAAGGATGTGCTGCTCGGTGCGGCCGACACGTTCCGCGCCGCCGCGGCCGAACAGCTGACGACCTGGGGCGCCAAGGTGGGCGTGCCCACCGTGCGCGGCGCCGAGGGATCCGACCCGGCCTCGGTCGCCTTCGAGGCGGTCAATGCCGGCATCGAGCAGGAGGTCGACTGCGTGCTCGTTGACACCGCCGGGCGGTTGCACACCAAGACCGGGCTCATGGATGAGCTCGGCAAGGTGAAGCGGGTCATCGAGAAGAAGGCGCCGGTCACCGAGGTGCTGCTGGTCATCGACGCGACGACCGGCCAGAACGGCCTCACCCAGGCCCGGATCTTCCGCGAGGTCGTCGACGTGTCCGGCATCGTCCTCACCAAGCTCGACGGCACCGCCAAGGGCGGCATCATCGTCCAGGTGCAGCGCGAGCTCGGGGTGCCGGTGAAGCTCGTCGGCCTCGGCGAGGGCGCCGACGATCTCGCGCCGTTCGAGGTCGAGCCCTTCGTGGACGCCCTGCTCGCTGTCGAGTGAGCGCCCGGGCGTCACCTAGTCTGTAGGCTTGATCAGCAGCGCCCGACCCTGACCGAGGACTTCGCCTTGTTCGACACACTCCAAGACCGCTTGGCCGCGACCTTCAAGAATCTGCGTGGCAAGGGGAAACTGAGCGACGCCGATATCGACGCGACCGCGCGCGAGATCCGCATCGCCCTGCTCGAGGCGGATGTGAACCTCGGCGTGGTGAAGGAATTCATTGCTGCGGTCAAGGAGCGCGCCAAGAGCGCCGAGATGTCCCAGGCGCTCAACCCGAGCCAGCAGATCATCAAGATCGTCAACGAGGAGCTCATCGCCATCCTCGG
>JAUNRO010000370.1 GCA_030544185.1 Propionibacteriaceae bacterium
ACAACGACGGTGAGGACTGGCTCCTGGCCGCCCAGCGCGAGCTCGTGGAGGAGGCCGGCCTGGCCGCCGGCGACTGGCGGGTCCTCGTCGACATCGTCACCACCCCCGGCGGGGTCAACGAATCCATCCGGATCTATCTCGCCCGCGGGCTGAGTTCCGCCGACACCCCTGAGGGCTTCGAGCCCGAGGGGGAGGAGGCGCACATGGACCTGCTTCGGGTTCCCTACGCCGACCTGGTCGCCGGCATCCTGGGCGGGCGACTGCAGAGCCCGACCCTCGTGGCCGGCGTCCTGGCGTACGCCGCGGCGCGCGACCACCTCGACGACCTGCGTCCGGCCGACTCGCCCTGGCCGGCCCGCACCCAGCTCGCGCGCATGCGGGCCGCGGCCCGTCCCGCCGATGCCGACCCCGCTTGACTCGCTGATCGCGACCTATCTCGACCACCTGCAGGTGGAGCGGGGGATGTCGCGGCACACGATCGCCGGCTATCGCCGTGACCTCGGCCGTTATGCCGAGCACCTCGCCGCGCGCGGCATCACCGATCCCCACGCCGTCACGGCGGCGGACATCACCGACCACGCCGTCACGCTCGGGCGGACGCTCGCGCCGGCCAGCGTTGCGCGGGCCACGGTTGCGGTGCGCAGCCTGCACCGGTTCGCGGTCGTGGAGGGACTGGCCACCGATGACCCCGCAGCCGTGGTGAAGCCCCCGCCTCAACCCAAGCGGCTGCCCAAGGCCCTGCCGCTCGACCAGGTCCAGGCGCTGCTCACCGCGCCCGATAAGACCGAGCCCGCCGGGCTGCGCGATGCCGCGCTGCTGGAGCTGCTCTATGGCACCGGTGCGCGCATCTCCGAGATCGTCGCCCTCGATGTCGACGACCTCGGGCGCCTCGTCGGCCGGGACGCCGATCCAGCCGCCGGCCTGCGCCTGGTCGGCAAGGGCGACCGCGAACGGATCGTCCCGCTCGGCTCCTATGCCCGGGCCGCCGTCGACGCGTGGCTGGTCCGCGGCCGGGAGTCGTTCGCCAGCCGGAGCGCCCGGGCGAATCCTGGATTGTTCCTCAACGGCCGCGGCGGCCGGCTGTCGCGCCAGAGCGCGTGGGCACTGCTCCGGGCGTACGCCGAGAAGGCCGGGATCACCGCCGAGATCTCGCCGCACACGCTGCGGCACAGCTATGCGACCCATCTGCTCGACGGCGGAGCGGATGTGCGCGTGGTTCAGGAATTGCTCGGCCATGCCTCGGTGACGACGACCCAGATCTATACGATGGTGACGGTGGATCATCTTCGTGAGACCTATCTGACGGCCCACCCCCGGGCGTACTAGGCTCGGACAATCACCACCCGACCCGCGGAAGGGAAACCTGTGGCAACAGACGATCGGAACCGACCCGGGGTCGCCACGACGGTCGCCGCTGGTCCCCTGTTCGACGTCGAGGAGCCGGTGCGCGAGAAGGAGATCGATCCGCTCGGTCCCACCGGCCGGCCCTGGCCCGAACTGCCCGAACCCACTCCGCCGGGAGACGGTCCCAAGCACGCGGTCGTGCTGGCGATGTGCAACCAGAAGGGCGGAGTCGGCAAGACCACGACCACGATCAACCTGGGTGCGGCGCTCGCCGAGACGGGCCGCCGGGTCCTGCTCGTCGACTTCGACCCACAGGGCTCCCTGTCGGTCGGCCTGGGGGTCAACCCGCACACGCTCGATGTGAGCGTCTATAACCTGCTGCTCACCCGCGACAGCGACATCGACGGTGTGATCGACGAGACGATCGTCGAGGGCATGGACATCCTGCCGTCCAATATCGACCTGTCCGCCGCCGAGCTGCAGCTGGTCTCCGAGGTCGCGCGCGAACAGGTGCTGAGCCGCGTGCTGGAGCCGGTGAAGGATCGCTATGACGTGATCCTGATCGACTGCGCCCCCTCGCTCGGCCTGCTCACCATCAACGCGCTGACCGCCGCCGACGGCGTGATCATGCCGCTGGAATGCGAGTTCTTCGCGCTGCGCGGCATCGCGCTGCTGACCGATACGATCAAGAAAGTTCAGGAGCGGCTCAACCCTCGGCTGGAAGTGACCGGGATCCTCGGCACGATGTATGATTCTCGGACCCTGCACAGCCGCGAAGTGCTGGAGCGCGTCGTGCAGGCGTTCGGGGATGTGGTGTTCCACACCGTGATTCGCCGAACGGTGAAGTTCCCCGAGACCACGGTCGCCGGGGAGCCCATCACCACCTATGCCTCGTCCTCTCCTGGGGCCGAGGCTTATCGATCCCTGGCACGGGAGGTGCTGCATCGATGCCCCGCAAGGTGACTTTGCCCGGCTCTGCCGATCCGCTGCGCGAGGCGGCGGAGGTCTTGGAGCATATGCCCGCCAAGGCTTCGGACTCGCTGTCGCGCGGCAGCGGACGCGTCCGGCACGAGGAGAAGATCACGGTCTATATCAGTCGTGACGAATTGCTTCGCCTGGAACAGGCCCGATTGAGTCTGCGGGCCGAGCACGGGCTTGCCGTGGACCGCGGGCGAGTCGTCCGGGAGGCCGTCGCAGCGGCCCTGGACGAACTCGAGTCCCGTGGGGCCGACGCCGATCTGCTGCGCCGCCTGGCTGGGTCGTGACCTCGGCGGAGGACCAGCCCGACGGTTCGGAACCGGCGGGTTTCACCCTCCACCTGGACAACTTCGAAGGTCCGTTCGACCTGCTGCTCCAACTCATCTCGAAGCACGAGCTGGACATCACCGAGGTCGCGCTGTCCCGCGTCACCGATGAGTTCATTGCCCACATCAAGGCCGGCGGTGCCGTGTGGGACCTGGAGCGGACCAGCCATTTCCTCGTGGTCGCGGCGACCTTGCTCGACCTGAAGGCGGCCCGGTTGCTGCCGGACGGTGAGGTCGAGGGTGAGGAGGACCTGGCGCTGCTGGAGGCCCGCGACCTGCTCTTCGCCCGGCTGTTGCAATACCGCGCGTTCAAAGAAGTGTCGTTCTGGATCGCGGGCGTGCTCACCACCGAGCAGCACCGCCATGCGCGTCCGGGAGGGCTGGAGCCGCAGTTCGCGGGGCTCCTGCCCGAGGTCCGGATCCGCACGACCCCCGAGCAGCTCGCGCTGCTGGCCGCCGGCTATCAGGTCACGATGGTGGGGTTCGGCACCGG
>JAUNRO010000371.1 GCA_030544185.1 Propionibacteriaceae bacterium
AACCATCCTCACCAACCGCCGCCGCCCCCGCCGCCCATGCCGCCACCGGAGCGTCCGCCGCCCCGGGACCCGCCGGAACTCCAGCTGCGGCCCCCGGAGCTCCCGCCGCCCCACCGCGACCCGCCACCGTCGTTGCGCGAGTCCGCCATCGTGTCGAGGGCGTCGCTGATCGCGCCGCCGACGCTGCGGAAGCCGTCGCCGATGGTCTGATTGGTGGCGCCGAGCGACCGGAACCCGCCCAAGCTGCGGCTGTCGCGATGCCGATAGCTCTGGTCGACCGAGCGCACCACGTCACCCAGCGGCACCGCCTGCAGCTGGCCCAGCCACTGACCGGCACCCGGCACGACGCGCTGGTGCTCGCCCAGAACAGCGGTCCAGGACTTCTCCTGGCCAAAGATGATGGCAAATGGCAGCAGTGGCTCATAGAGCTTCACGAGTGCCGCATGATCGTCGGCGCTGACAACAGGTGCACTGTCGGCGCCTTGCAGCCAGGCGATCCGGTTGGCCTCGGCGAGACCGATGAAGTGCTTCAGCCCGAGCAGGTGCGCGCGGACCCGCCGGCCCTCTTCGGTGAGCGGCCCGAAGCCTGGATGGCGATGGAGCGCAGCGATCAGCAGCAGCATCCCGATCACGCCGGAGAGCAGGGCCCACCAGAAGTCCTGGCCGCGCGGATGCACGGCGTACATTCCGATCCCACCGGCCACCAGGAACACGAACACCATGAAGCCGAACCAGCCCGGCTGGGCCCGTCCCCACTCGCGCCACCCGCCCCGCACGACGAGCTCCTGCTGTTGCTGCGCGAGGTCCGCGCCGACCTCCGGGTGCGGGGTCTCCCCGAAGTCATAGCCGAAATAGCCGCGCATGATCGTGCGCAGGTCCTCATCGGCGATCGCGTCGAGTTCGTCGGTCGGCACCATGAGTGAGCGGCGCAGTCGCCGGCGGGCCAGGAAGCTGAGGGGCTTGGGCGGGCCGTCCGGGCGCGGCTCGGGTGGCTGGCTGGTGCGAAGATGGAGTACGCCGGATTCGACCAGCTCGATGAGTTGCGCGGTCGGCCCCCGTTCGGGGCGGCCCATGATGTGCGCTGCGGCGATCGCCGGAACCCCCTTCGGCGGCAGATATTCGGTGACCAGCACCCGCGGGCGGCCGAACCCCCGCACGCGCAACCAGTTGGCCAGGCTCACCAGATAGAAGAGCAGTCCGATCGCCGGGAGCACGAACAGCCACCAGGGCCAGGCCTCGCGGACGGGGGTGTACGCCACGGGGAACGTGCCCGGTTCGAACCCGACCGCGAACGTCAGCCCGGCGCGGCGCGCGAGTCGCTCGCCGGTCGCGGTGACCAGGACGCCGTCTCCAACTGGGGTTGTGGCGATCCCGCCGCACCGGTCGGTCGAGCCCTCCGGGCCCTGATAGCAGGCGGTGTTGCCGTTGAGCCGGCCCGCCAAGGTGGCGGGCACATGCAACCGGGCGGTGACCTTGGTGAACGGCACCTCCCAGCCCGAACCGGTGGCGTCGAGATAGATCTCCTGCGCGCTCCCGTCGGGGGTGTTCAGCGCGATATCGCCGAGGCGGTAGGTGATCTCATAGACCTGACGGCCGGCGGAGAGATAGGCATCCGGGTCGCCGATTCGCAGCAGGACGACGTCGTTCTCCTCGATCCGGGTGAATTCGACCGGTCCACCGGCCTCGTCCGTGCGCCCGTAGCGAGCGGTCGTGGTCGTGCGGAGGTCGCCGGTCACCGCCACCTCGGTGAGGCTGTTGGTGTGGTCCTGATAGCGCAGCGGGATCGCGCGCAGAATGCCGCGGTTGGTCCGGGAGGTGGGGAAGTCAGCCTCGATCCGCTCGGTCACCAGCACATCGGTTGTGCCGTCGGGCTGGGGAGTCAGCACGTAGTCCGCGGCGAAGTGCGTGATCTGGAACTGGTTCGCCGGATCACTCGCCTGCGACGAACGGCTCATCGTGTGTGGGATCGACGCCGCCACCAGCACGACGACCATAACGATCGGATAGGCGATCCACCGGCTCCAGGTCCTCAACACCCGGCCACCATAGGAAGTGCAGAGGTCAACGGGCCTGGTCTGGAGCGCTGAGGGGTCCTCGGCGTGGCCGACGGCGGTGGTTCGGTTCGTATGCCTGCTGAGTGTTGCTGTCAAAGCAGTCGAGGGCACACGAGAGTGCGGCCGGGAGGGTCGGGGATTCGGCCAGGTGGAACTTTCCTGGGGTCTGGCGGGTCGTGCCTGTGGATAGTCCGCCCGCGCGTGCTTGCGGATGGTCAGAATGAGTGCATCCGACCCCCGGGAGTGCGTTGTGAGGATCCTTGCTGCCCTTGTCGCGGCCGCCGCGCTGGTGCTGAGTGCCTGTGCTGGTGGCCCGGAGCCCCCGATCGTCGAGACGGCAACGCCCACCCCGTGGCCGGGGGAGACGGCGGCCGTGGAGCCGACCGAGTCACCGAGCCCGAGTGTGGAGGAGTTGACTCGTGAGGCGGAGGAGACCTACCGAACGCTGGTTCTCGAAATGGCTCGTCTGGAGGAGGCTGGTGGGTCCGATGAGCCGACGCAGGCGTTGAAGGATCTTGCCGGCACGAAGTACAGGGAAGTGCTGGTCCAAGCCCTGAGCGATCAACGAGCTGAGGGCTACGAGGTGGGTGGCCCGGACCCCATCGTGGAAGTGGTGTCGGCGCCCGGCGGGGAGTTCGACAACATTGACCCCCGCCTGACATTGGAGGCGTGTGAGGACCATACCCTCAGGTGGTATCGCGATGAGACCGGGACTCATCCGGCGCCGCTTGTCCGCAAGACGGCTTACTTCGGTTACGAGGAGGGCGCCCTGAAAGTCGTGGGCGCGTTGGCAACCGTGGTCGAGGAGTGCGAACCGTGACAGGTTACTTGGCGCGGGTCACTGGTCTATTGCTGGTACTGCTCCTGCAGGTAGCAATACCGACGGCTCGAGCAGGCGGTGATGCGCCCGTTCAGAACGTTACTCCGAAGAAGGAGCGCAACGGCGTAGATCTTCACGCCACGGAACAGGAACAGTCGGGGTCGAACCAAGGCCAGGGCGGTGGCGCCGGTGATAAGGCCGCGGCGGAGCGGGCCGCGGCGGAGGCGCGGAGGGTGGCGGAGTGTGAGGAGCGGAACCGGCAGGCG
>JAUNRO010000372.1 GCA_030544185.1 Propionibacteriaceae bacterium
GATGAACATGATGGGCATGAACACGCCCATCCCCAGCCCGATTCCCGACCGTGACCCCAAGCGTGGCGCGACCTATGAGGCGTTCGAGGAATCGGCTGCGAAGCACGCCGCCTATATCGATGAGCGCAACATCGACGTCCAGGTGCTCGGCCCCCGTCCCTACATGCAGTTCGGCTGGATCGAGCCCCACCTGACCCCCGCATGGACCCGCTATGTCAACGACATGATCCAGCAACAGGTCGACATGTATCCCGACCGCTTCGTCGGCGCCTGCCAGCTCCCGATGATCAGCTGGGAGAAGAACACCGAGCACTGTGTCGCCGAGCTCGAGCACTGCGTCAACGAGCGCGGTTTCGTCGCGGCGTACGCCTCCCCGGACGCTTCTGGGCGTCGCGAGCAGCCTGGCATGGACGACGAGTGGTGGTATCCGATCTATGAGGCCTGCGAGTCGCTCGACGTGCCGATCATCGTGCACGGCACCAACACCCTCGACCCGCGGTTCCGCAACATCCGCGCGAACTATCAGCTCGCATTCCTCACCGAGCAATACCTGGCCACCCAGTTCCTGGAGCTGAGCGATGTCTTCGAGCGGTTCCCGAAGCTGCGCGTGATCATCTGTCACTGCGGCGGCGCCCTCAACCGCTTCGCCCCGACCGATCCCCACATCTCCCAGCGCGACCTCACCGAGAACCTGTTCTTCGACTCCTGCGGCTATGACCTCACCTTCCTGGAGGCCGCGATCAAGCAGCGCGGTGTGCCGCGGATGGTCTATGGCACCGAGGCGCCGGGCTCCGGCAACCACGTCCGCCCCGACACCGGGCGGACCTGCGACGACCTGGTGCCGGTGCTCGACTCGTTCGACTTCCTCACCGATGAGGACCGCTTCGCGATCCTCCACGACAACCCGCTGAAGGTCGTGCCGGGCTTCGCCAAGGCCGGCCGGATGCAGGCCCAGCAGAACTGACGGCCAACGACGGCCGCCCGAAAGAAGGTTACGAAGCCATGTTGAGTGTTGCTGACAATGAACTGTTGACCCGGACGGGTCCGGGAACGCCGATGGGCGATCTGATCCGTCGGTTCTGGATCCCGGCGCTGTTGGCCTCGGAGGTGGGCGAACCCGGCGGTGCCCCGGTGCGCGTCTCGCTGCTGGGTGAGCGGCTGGTGGCGTTCCGGTCTCCAGATGGTGAGGTCGGATTGCTGGAGGCACGGTGTCCGCATCGGCATGCGAGCCTGTTCTGGGGTCGCAACGAGGACGAGGGCATTCGCTGCGTTTATCACGGCTGGAAGTTCGGCCGCGACGGACGTTGCCTGGAGATGCCGGCGGAGCCGGAGGACTCGACCTATCGGGAGCGCGTGCGGGCGGTCGCCTATCCGACGCACGAGGCGGCGGGTGTGATCTGGGCCTATCTGGGCCCGGCCGAGCTGAAGCCCGAGTTCCCGAACTTCGAGTTCGACGGGCTCCCCGAGGGACAGTTCCATGCGTCGAAGCGACTCCAGCGGTGCAACTATTTCCAGAACATCGAGGGCGAACTCGACACCGCCCATGTGCAGTTCCTGCACCGCACCTTCGGCGAGCACGACTTCGCACCCCAGCACAACTTCGATGCGGCGGAGAACCCCGTCTATACGATCGAGGAAACCGAGGCGGGGCTGCTCGCAATCGCGCAGCGGCACTTCCCCGAAGGCGGCAACTATTGGCGGATCACCCCGTTCCTCATGCCGCTGTTCACCTTGGTCCCCTCCACCGGCAGCCATCACACGCTGACCGCTGCCGTCCCGCTGGACGACGAGAACATGTGGGGCTTCACGATCACCTGGCAGCCCAACCGGCCCTTCGACGACGAGGACTGGCAGCGGGACCTGGAGGGACTGACCCTGCACGTCAACGTGGACCCCGTGACCTTCATCCCCGAGCGCAACCGGGACAACAACTTCCTGATCGACAGGAAGAAGCAGATGTCGACCGACTCCGGCAACTTCACCGGCATCGACGGCATCCGCAATCAGGACCTCCCGGTGCAGGAGGACCAGGACGGTGCGATCTGCCAACGTGAGACCGAGCACCTGGGCACCACCGACCGCGCGATCGTGGCGGCCCGGCGGCTGATGCTGCGCTCGGCGAAGGCACTGCAGAAGGGCACCGAACCGCCCCAGGCGTCCGCCAGCGCCGCCTATCGGATGCACTCGTTCGCCGGTGCCGGTGCCGAGGAGGAGGGCTGGCCCGAGCTCCTCGCCGGGAACCAGCCGCCGGATGGCCCATTGGCCACCCTCAGCTCTGCCAAGTGAACAACCCCAGGAGGCCCCATCATGTTGAGTGTCGCTGACAATGAGATGTTGACCCGGACCGGACGGGGGACGCCGATGGGCGACCTGATCCGTCGGTTCTGGATCCCGGCGCTGTTGGCGTCGGAAGTGGCGGAGCCTGGTGGGGCTCCGGTCCGGGTGCCGTTGTTGGGTGAGCGGCTGGTGGCGTTCCGATCTCCGGATGGTGTGGTCGGGCTGCTGGAGGCGCGCTGCCCGCACCGGCACGCGTCGCTGTTCTGGGGCCGCAACGAGGACGACGGCATTCGCTGCGTTTATCACGGCTGGAAGTTCGGCCGCGACGGCCAATGCCTGGAGATGCCGGCCGAGCCGGAGGATTCGTCCTATCGCGAGCGCGTACGCGCGGTGGCGTACCCGACTCACGAGGCGGCCGGGGTGATCTGGGCCTATCTCGGCCCGGCCGAACTGAAACCGGAATTCCCGGACTTCGAATTCGGCCGGCTGCCCGAGGGGCACTTCCATGCGTCGAAGCGGCTGCAGCGGTGCAACTATTTCCAGAACGTCGAGGGCGAGCTGGATTCCGCGCACGTGCAGTTCCTGCACCGCACTTTCGGCGGCTACGACGCCCACGGCCGAGTCTCGCTGCAGCAGATGGACAAGACGGAAAACCCCATCTATACCATCGAGGAAAGCGATTCCGGATTGTTCTGCGTGGCCGAGCGGCCCTATCCCGAGGGCGGGGCCTATTGGCGGGTCACGCCTTTCCTGATGCCGACGTTCACGATGGTCCCGTCGATGCCCGAAGCCCACAACACCTTCACGGCCGCGGTGCCCATCGATGACGAGAGCTCCTGGGGCTTCACCATCACC
>JAUNRO010000373.1 GCA_030544185.1 Propionibacteriaceae bacterium
GTGATCGCCGGCCCCAGCGCCTCCCGCCTTCTGGGCGCGCTGGGCGCCGACGTGCTGCGTGTCGATCCCCCGCACCGGCCCGAGTTGCTGGATCAGCACGTCGACACCGGCTTCTGCAAGCGCAGCACCCTGCTCGATCTCCGCACCACCGCCGGGCTGGCGGCGTTGCGGGAACTGCTGGCGTATGCCCAGGTGGTCCTGCTCGGCTATCGCCCCGGTGCCCTCGACCGGTTCGGACTCACGCCCGAGGCGCTCACCGCCGCGTGGCCGGGCCTGAAGGTCGTCTCGTTCAACGCCTGGGGCGACAGCGGTCCGTGGGCCCGCGGCCGTGGTTTCGACAGCATCGTCCAGGCTGCCTGGCGGGATCGCCCACGTCTATCGCGGCGCCGACGGGGCGCCGGGCAGCCTGCCCGTGCAGGCGCTGGATCACGCCACCGGAATGGGCGTGGTCGCCGCCGCGGCGACGCTGCTCGGGAGCGACGACGTGGACTCGGCCAGGCTCTCCCTCGCGCGCACCGCACACGAACTGATGGGCCTGCCCACCGAACCGGGCCCCGCCGTTCCGCTGAAGGTGCCGCTGCGACACGTGGCCGACAGCGCCTATGGCCGGCTGAACCACGTGCCTCCCCCGCTGCTCCTCGACGGCCGGGGAGTCGAGTTCGCGCAGCCTCCGGTGGCCTACGGCAGGTCTCTCCCGGTCTGGGCGTGAGCGAGGCTCGAATCGATCAACGAGCGCCACATGCCGACCAGTTGCGGATCGACATAGGCCTTCCACGACCCCTGCGGCCGAGCGGCCTCGTCGATGCGGAAGGCGCGTACGCCCGCCCGGGCCAGCCACGGCACGTGCTCCGCCTGCAGGCCGCCGCCGGCCATGATCAGCCGGGCCGTCGCCGCATCGGAGCGCGCGCGAGCGATCAGATCGTCGAGACCGTGCTCGACGTCCCGCGCGGAGCCCGCGGTGTGGACTTGGTCGAGCCCCGGCAGTGTCCGGAGCGTACGCCAGGCCCGATCGGTGTCCAGCGCCGCGTCAACGGCGCGATCGAAGGTCCAGGGCCACACGCCGTCGGACAGCAGCGCCCCGATGACCTCCCGGTCGACCTCGCCATGACCGTTGAGGAAGCCCAGCACCAGCCCGTCCGCGCCGGCCTCCAGATAGTTCGCGGCCAGCCCGCGCAGCCGGACCACCTCGCCGCCGTCGGTGCCGAACCCTTCGCGAAGGCGCAGCAGCACGCGCACCTGGATGGTCGTGGCGTCCCGAATCTGTTCGACCAGCGCAGGCTCGGGCGATCGGCCACCGTCGGCGCGCGAACCGACGACGCAGATCCGATCGGCACCACCCTCCTCGGCACGCGCCGCGTCCGACGGATGCAGGGCCAGGACCTCCAACAGGCCACTCATGGGCAGAATTGTGCCCGACGGTGACCGGCTTCCGGCCCAAGGACTCGGCGGGTCATCGCTTCAGCGCGCGGCGCACTCCTGGACGCGGGCGAACGTGGCGATGGCGTTGCGCCAGCCGAGCTTCTCCAGATCCGCATCACTCCAGTTGCGCTCGCGCAAGGCCGCGAACAGCCGCGGATAGGACGCGACATCCGGCAGGTCGGCCGGCAGCCAGGTCGTGCCGTCATAGTCGCCGCCGAGGCCGATGTGGTCGATGCCGGCGACCTCGCGTACGTGTTCGCAGTGGGCGACCACGTCATCGACCGTCGCCGCGGGCATCGGCACCGGATAGCTCGCCTCCCACGCCGCCCCGTCGGGCGACCAGAAATCGATTCCCGCCGCTTTGGCCGCCGCGCCGAACTCGGTGGCCCACTCGGCGACTGCCGACGACACGAAGTGCGCGACGAACGTGACCATGCAGATCCCACCCCCGGCCGCCGTCGCGGCGAGGACGTCGTCGGGCACGTTGCGCGGATGGTCGGTGATCGTCCGAGCCGAGGAGTGGGAGAAGATCACCGGGGCCATGGAGACCGCGAGCGCGTCGCGCATCGTGGAGTCGGCCGTGTGGGACAGGTCCACCATCATCCCGAGGCGATTCATCTCCCGCACCACATCGCGGCCGAAGTCGGACAAGCCGCCGTGGCGGGGCGCGCCGGTCGCCGAATCCGCCCATTCGTTGCTCTCGTTGTGGGTGAGGGTGAGATAGCGGACTCCCCGGGCATACAACTCGCGCAACCGAGCGAGCGAATTCTCGATCGCATGCCCGCCCTCGGCCCCGATGAGCGAGGCGACCGGGCCGTCGGAACGCTCGATCAGCGCGGCGGCCGAGGCAGCTTCCGTGGCGAGCGCGAAGTGCTCGGGATAGCGGACGGTCAGCCGGTGGACAGCGTCGATCTGCTCGCACGTGTCGGCGAAGAACGATCCGGTCGTCCGCAGCTGCGCCGGGCGCACGCCGGGAACGAACACCGACCAGAACTGCCCACGGACGCCACCGGCTCGAAGCCGCGGCACATCGGTCGCCAGCTCGGGGATGCCTCGCAGGAGATCGCAGGCGTCGAGGTCGTGCGCCCAGCGCACCCGGAGTTCCCAGGGCAGATCGTTGTGGCCATCAAGAACAGGAAGCATCTGCGCAGCCTAGGGCGCGTCCCCGCGAGACGCGCGAAGCGGCCCCGGGGATATCCCCAGGGCCGCTTCGAAGGTGGTGTTCCAGGTGCAGAGGCTCAGAAGCCCATGCCACCCATCTCGTCACCGGCGTGGCCGCCCGGCATGGCCGGAGCCTTCTCCGGCTTGTCGGCAATGACGGCCTCGGTGGTGAGGAACAGCGCGGCGATCGACGCGGCGTTCTGCAGCGCCGAGCGGGTCACCTTGGCGGGGTCGATGATCCCGGCGGGGATCATCTCGACATAGTCGCCGGTGGCCGCGTTGAGGCCCTGACCGGCCTCGAGCTGGCGCACCTTCTCCACCACGACGCCGCCTTCGAAGCCGGCGTTCTCGGCGATCTGGCGCAGCGGGGCGGTGACCGCCTCGAAGACGATCCGAGCGCCCACGGACTCATCACCGGACAGGTCGAGGTCGACCTGCTTGGCGGCCTGGATCAGCGCCACGCCACCACCGGGGACGATGCCCTCCTCGACCGCAGCCTTCGCATTGCGGACGGCGTCCTCGATGCGGTGCTTGCGTTCCTTC
>JAUNRO010000374.1 GCA_030544185.1 Propionibacteriaceae bacterium
ATCTGACCATATCTCACCGTGCGCGCCCTCACCGAGCAGCTCGGAGACAGTGACGATGTGCGGGGTCCAGTGCGCGCGGAGCCTCACTCCACCCACTCCTCAATGGGGGGCGGTTCGGGCACCCGGTACATGGGGACCATCGCGGCAACCTGCGCTCCGATGCCGAGGAGACGCTTCTCCGCCTTCGTCAGGTACATGTTCCCGGTGGGGGAGGAGAACTTGAACGAATCTTGGAACGGACCCACCGAGGTCTGCCACGTCTCCAAGCCGGGGACGGGCAGTTGAACCTCGGCGGACTCCATGACCCGCTGCACCATCGCGCACACCACGTCCGCCACGAGGTCCGGGTCAAGCGAACCGGCCTCAATGCGTGCATCGATGGTGGGCGCGAGTGCCCGCAGTTCACGGGATGCCTTGGCGAGCAGGTAGGTGGCCCGCTGCGTCTCAGCTTCGGAGAGGGGCCGCCACGCGGCCTCCAGCGTCACAGTGTCCGCGAACGGCTCCAACATGACGGCCCCTCTCTGTTAGGACTCGTCCGACGCGGACTCGTCGGTTTCCAGCTCCGCCTTCGAGGCGGGCTTGGCCTTGGTGGCCTTCTGTGCCACGAAGCCGCGCTTCGTGAACGTGTCCACCGCGTCGGCGGCGACCGTGACCCGAGTCCCGAACGGGGATGTCAGGGTCACCACCTCGCGGGCCTCAGTAGCCTTCGCCACCTCAGGCCGCCTCGGTGAGCTTGACGAAGTGCTCCACGTCCTCGACCACGAAGCCGTACTCGGCCTCCGCGAGGACCGCCACCAGGTTGTGCTCCCACAGGGAGGTGAGCGCACCGTTGATGGTGACGGTAGCCTCCGTGGACACGCGGTAGGAGATGCCACCCACGGCACCCCACGCGGCCTTCTGGAAGTTGCCGCCGAAGCCGACGATGGTGCCGTTGCCGACGCCATCGCCCATGTAGGACGGGCGGTTCAGGAGACGGCCCGGACGGGCAATCGCCTGCGACACATCATCCGTGGGCAGCTCGGTGTACAGCGGACGGCCATTGGCGTCCACCGCGCCCCAGATAACCGGCTCCACCGCGTCATCCAGCGCCCAGCCGGTCAGCTTCTTGCCGTCTGCCACGAGGAGCGAGAGCGCGGAGGTGAAGTCACCGTGAATGCCACCCTGCGCCTGCGTGGCGGTTCCGATCTCCACCGACTTGGTGGTCTCGGCGAGGTAGTGGTCGAACGGCCCGGTGCCGGTTCCGTCACCGCCGAGGTTGTAGCCCACGGCGAGGTCGAACGCGGTGGCGAACGCGCCAGCGAGGGCCTCGCGGATCTTGCCGGTGATGTTGCCGGGGTTGGCGCGCACAACCTCCGCCGACATGACGGTGATAGCGGCGAGCTTCTCCGGCTTGATGGTGAGCAGCCCAAGGCCCATGTTGGTCGCGGGCTTCTTGCCACCCTCGGCCACCCAGTTGGCGGTGGGCTTCGAGGTGACCACCGGGATCGCCTGCCCGTTGATGCCGAGCGGCACGCGGGGGATGAGGCGCTGGAAGGCGGACTGGCGCGCGGCCTCGTCGAAGATCGGCGCGGCCTCCTCCGGGGGGAGGAAGTCCGAGAAATCGGACCGCATGGTTGCAGTAGTGATGGCCATTGCTGGCTCCTTTCGGTGTGGTTAGTTGATGCCCAACGCAGCCCTGAGGGAGTCCTCAAGTGCGCTGGAGTTGAGTGCGGGCGGCGTTCCGGTGCCCTGGGGTGGGACGTAGGGGCCAATTGCCCCCTTCTTTGCGTCCCCGGATGGGATGAGCGACTTGATGACCTCTGCGTGGGCGGCGATCTCCTCGCGAGTGGTTCCGGCGAGCGCCTCGGCCGGGACTCCGGCATCCTTGGCAACCTCGGCCTTCCATGCCGCGATCTGCTCGCGGGTCTCGTACTCGGCGATCTTCGCCTGTGCTGCGGCGAGCGCCTCGGCCTGCTTCTCCGCCTCGGTCTTTGCGGCCTCGGTGGCCTCATCGAACTTGGCGGCCTTAGCCTTCAGTTCCTCGTAGTCCGCGAACTTGGACCGCTCCCGAGAGATGCGATCCGCGATGATGCGGTCAAGGTCTGCCTGCGTCGCGGGTGGCGTGAACCCGGTCTGTCCGCCGTTCTCGGCAGGCTTCTGGCCCTCGGTGGGCGCAGTCGTGTCACTCATGTGTTTTCCTTCCGTCAGCCCGTCGGCATTGCCCGGATTGACCGCTCCGGTTGGCGTAACCCCACCTAGGCGGCGGGGGAGTTCTGGGAGGACGGCCGGGTGAGGCGATCCACGTATTGCGCGTAGTAGTCCTGCGGGTCATACCCTTCGAGGCGGGGATGCTTCGACCACTCCATAACAAGGGCGCAGTCACAGTCCTCGTGGAACTTGCTGATCTCAGAGCGGCGCGCAGACGCCTCGGAGTGATACACGAAGCCGCGAGAGGCGAGCATCACGCACCAGTCGCACGTCTCAAGCCCCGAGGGAACTCGCGCCCACCGTGGCCTGGCGGGATCTCGCGCGGCGGACTGCCAGAGCGTCTGCCTACCCGGCTCCTTCACGTACTTATCAGTGATGCCGAGCAGGAACGGGAGCATAAGGCCGGGAGCCTCTGTGAACAGGTGCGCCGCACCAAACCGGACCCGCTGCACCACCTGCTCGACCGGAACCGTTGGCGCGATCTCGCTGCGGAACGAGCCAGAGACGCCCGCGAGGTTGCGCTGCTCGTCATACCAGTCAGCGGCCACAACAGCAGTCGCGGAACCGTACGTGTCCGTGAGGGCGGGCATGAACTCCAACAGACCGTCCCGCGCCATCTCGGGGCGATCAAGATTGATTGCGGCGAAGTACCGCTCAAGATCCCGCTTCGCCAGCGTGGACGCCGCCGCGAACCCCTGCCGGAGGAGTTCTACGTCAGCCCGCGCTACCACTGGATGCCGCCGCGATCAGGTCATCAACCGTGCGGGTGGCCGTAACGCGCCTGCGCTGCACCTGGAACCGGTCCACCTGCTGCGGAGACAGCCCCGCAAGTTCGAGGCCCACCTCGGTCTGCCCAAGATCGGGGATCGCGGAGGCGATCTTCACGAATGAGTCAGCGCGCGTCAGAGAGGACACGTCACCCATTGGAGTG
>JAUNRO010000375.1 GCA_030544185.1 Propionibacteriaceae bacterium
TCGCGGCAGTGATTGTGCTGGGCGTCACCGGGTGGTTGCGGAGCCGAGTCCACCGAACCGAGGATTGGTCCGCCCAGCATCCGACAGGGTGACGCTGGCCGGCCGCGGCCGGGCTCACCACCACCCTCCGCGCATGCCTCAACGACGAACAGGCCGCCATCCCGTCCGGCCAGTCATCGCGACAGCGATGCACGCGGCGGCGGCCACCACGCTCCCGAGTGCGGCCGCCGCAAGGATCGGCGCAGTCGGGCGTACGCCTGCAGTGAGCACGCCGGCGAGTGCCGTCCCGGCGGAACCGCCGAGGTTGGCCGCCGTCGTCACCCACGTGCTGGCCTCCGTGCGTTCTCCCGGCCGGACGGCGTCGTCGGCGGCCTCATAGGCGATCACCCACAGCGGCGAGCCCGCCGCGCCTGCGAGAAGGAGCGCGCCGAGGGCCCAGCCAGCCAGATCAAGCGCCGCGGACAGTCCCACGAGCGCCGTCCAGCCCCCGAGCAGGAACGCGGCGGATGCGGAGCGAGAGACGGTCACGCGCGCCCGGCCCCAGGCGAGCCCACCAAGGACGGCTCCCACCCCGATCGCGGTCTCCGCAACCGCGGCGAGCGCGGGGCGCCCGGTGGCATCGGCGCGCGCTGCCACCCCCGTGAACAGCAGGGCGCCGGCCGCGCCGAACGCTGCCATGAACGCGAGCACCCGCCACAGGGCGCGCTGGGTGATGACTCCGCGACGCGTACGCCCCAGTGGCCGATCCGGCCGTGCGCTCTGCGCCGGGGAGAACGCCAGCCCCAGCGCGCCGATGAGGATGAGCACCGGCACGACCAGCAGCCCGCTCCGAGCCGGGCCCAGCGCGAGGAGGAGCCCGGCGAGAGCAGGACCGGCGAGCCAGAGCGCTTCCTCGGTCACGGCATCGAGAGCGTACGCCGAGCGGATCGTCCCCTGCGCCAGGACTCGCCACTGGGCGCGCATCGCCGGCCCCAAGGGCGGCGCGAGGAGCCCCTCCAACGCGGCAATGGCCAGCCAGATCGAGGGACTCGCGACGCCCGCGGCGCCCAGGGCACCAGCGCCCGCGAGCGCGACCAGGGAGCCGAGCGCGAGGGGAATCAGGACGGCGCGCTGGCCATACCGATCGATGAGCCGGGACTTCGCGGGCATCGACAGGGCGGTCAGCGCGACAACGGACATCGCGGTGGCGGCGAGGGCAAACGAGCCGGTCGCCTGGCGGACGGTGAAAAGGAAGAGCAGCGGCAGCATCGCATAGCCGCCCCGACCCAGCGACGACAGCAGATAAGTGCGTCGCGTCGCAGGTTCAGAAAGCAACCGTCGATAGCTGCCGGCACGGATCGTGCCGGTCATGATTAGGGCTCCGCATCCCATCAGCCCGCCGCTCGGGCGGGTGGATCAATGGCTGGACTCGAGGTGCCGGAAGGTCGTCGGCGCCGTCGGTCTAGGGCCGGGATGCGGACATGGTGCCCACTTTAGCCTCGGGGGCAGCGCGCCGTTTCCGTGGCCGCAGCGATGGCATCGCTGACCCCGGACGGCGGCGATATCCGCCGCGTATTTCTTGCCGCCCTCCAGCTTGTCCGGCGATGGGAATCGGGCCCGCGAGGCTGCCCGGGCAGCGGGGGATAGATCAGGAGGTCAACCTCCGGCGCAGCCCTGTTCGCGGATCCACGCCAGAGCGGCGGCTGGGGCTTCCGCCGCCGTCGTCAGATGGTCGGGCTGCATGGGTTGCTCGGCGAGATCGACGCCGTTGCGATCGACATAGACCGCTCCGGTCAACCCGAGCATGGCACCGTCGGGCAGCCGGTGCACCATGTTCGCCGACGTATAACCGGCCGTCTGTGTTCCGAAGGAGGTGGCTTTCGGCAGTCCGCGGAACGCGGTGGCAACGGCCTCCCCGCTGGATGCGGTCATCCCGTTATAGAGCACGGCGATCGGCTGGTCGGTGACCTTGGCGGCGTCCTCGATCCGGATGGTCGTCCGCCCGCCGAGGCCCGCGCCGTCGTCCTGGATCGTCACCTCGGTGGTGGCGCCGGACACGGAACGAAACGTCATGGCGGTGCCGTTCGGGAGCAGCGAGGCGACGCCGGAAAGCATCGGATACATGTTGCCGCCGCGGTTGTCGCGGAGATCGATGATCCAGCCACAGGTCTGCGGGGCGGCGTCGGTGACTCCGCTGGCGAGCGTGTCGGCGTACTGCTGCTCCAGGTCCTTCCCCGGAGCCCCGAACTCCGGGAGTTCGAGGGTGGTGACGTGATCGGCCGTGGTGACCGTCGGAGCCCGGAACTCCTCCGTGCCCGATTCATCCGACTCGGCCGCCTCGTCCGGAGTGAGGAAGAACGAGTGCTTGCCGCCCGCAACCTTGGTGGCCTTCTCGAGCTCCGCGTGCAGGACCGCATAATCGCTGACGCCGTCGGTCGCTTCGAGCACGCGGGCACGCTCGGCCTGCCAGGCGTCACCCTGTGCGTGATAGCCCTGATCGAGCTTCTCCAGGGTCAAGGTGACATAGCGGCTGGGAGACACGGGGAGCACATAGATGCCCAGCAGCGGCCCGATCGCCACCACAGCCCACACGCCAGCCGCTATCAGCAGCACGAGGGGAATGGCGATGGCGAGCCACAGTCTGCGGCGCTTGCGTGGATGGCTTCGCTGGGTCATGGATTCAACCTAGGGCGACCACGGGTCGCCAACCGCGCTCCTTGGGAAAGCCTGACTGAGAAGGCGGACCTCGCTCACCAGGTTACGGAGCGGATCGAGATCAGTGCCCCCCGGACAGCCAACGGACAGGGTCTGTCCTGGTTCGTCTCTAGCGCTGTGCTCGCTGAGATCGCCCAGCACGCCGGTCACGCGGACATCATTCGCGAGGCCGTTGGCGGGCAGCGCACGATGGGCTGACAACTGCGCAGAATCCACGGCCAGTGCGGGCATCAGCGCATTCCCCGTAGCCACATCGCGAGATGGTGCGACGAGCCGAGGATTTACGCACCGCACCGCACCGCACCACACTGCACGGCCAGGCGCCCGGTCGACCCCGTCAGTCGAACACCACCGTCGTGTTCCCCCGCCGCAGCACACGGTCCTCGCAATGCCACTGGACGGCGCGGACGAAGACC
>JAUNRO010000376.1 GCA_030544185.1 Propionibacteriaceae bacterium
TCGTCAGCTTATGGGTCACCCCCCCCCCGTCGATTTCGCGCTCGAAGACGTTGCCGTTCAGCACCCAGCCGTCTGCCTCGAGTTCCTCGCGGGTGTGGAAAAGGTGCGAGTCATTCGACATGTGGAACATCGTCATGAAGGAGATGCCCCATGGGTTGCCGTCCGGGTCACCCTCTTTGATGAGGATGGGAACACGCCGGTAGATGCCCAGAGTTATCTCGGCGTCCCTGCGGCTCCTGAAGACGGGACAGGTGCCGGTATTCGGGTTCAGGAGGGTGATCTCTTCTGGCGTGAGTGCGAACCTCTTGGCATCGATGCCTGACGGATCATGGAGGAAGAATGCGAACGAGGCTTTCTCGGCCACTTCACGTCGTCCGGTCATGGTCAGGAGGCAGAACTTGAAACTCCGATGTACTCCGAAGAACAGCGGCTTGGCGTTCTCGAAATCGTAGAGAGCAGCGAGCGCCTTAGTGGTCACCAGATCCTTGAAGAAGAACTGAGTAGTGGCGTCGGTGGCGATCCCCGTGGGCGCGATGACCCCCGAGCGGCCGTCCGGCCCCGTCAGCGACCTGAACAGTTCGGTGAAAACCGCATAGGTGTTGACATCTCCACGACCGTTCAGCGGGTAGCGCCCCGAAAGTCGCAAGAATGCCGAGATGCCGTTCGACTCCCGCAGTGCATCTACATACGCGGCATAGAGGGTGGGATCCTCCACCTCCAAAGCCTTGATCTTGCGTCTACGGACTGCGGCGTTAGGGGCTGCAGCAATCTCCGGGTCACGAGCAGCAAAGAACTCTTGCTCCTGGAGCTTGACTCGTTCCCATGGTGGGTTCCCGATCATGAGGGTGAAGCCTCCTGACCAGCCTTCAGTCCCGTCGGGACCTGACCCCAGGAAGACCTCGGGGAACTCCAGGTGCCAGTGGAAGAATCGGTACTGCTGCGCAAGCTCGGCGACGACGTGGCGAGTGGCATCGAGCCCGAGACCACTCGTGTCACTGCCTAGTGCCTCCACGACGGCAGAGGTGGGTGCTGACGCTTCGGTCTCAGCCGTCATCGGCCACACGAAGGCGGCACACCAGGCATCCGCTTGCTCGATCGCGCGCTGCCGGTCGGGATTCGCCTGAATCTGCTCCCAGAGCCGTCGCTTGTCCTCGATGGCAGCCATGTCCTCGGATGGTCCCAAGAGTGCCTTGCGGTCACTCGCGAGGGTCTCGATATCCGTGGTCGGCCCCAACGACAAGAGACCCTGGCGTGCGAACTGCGCCTTGTTCTTCTTGCGGAGGGCGGATGCCACCTTCTTGTCGTCGCCGTCGAGCTCCTTGAAGGCACCGTCCGGAACTCCGGAGTCGATGAGCGCCGGTGTCGCCCCCATGAGAGCGTTGCCGGTCCGGATTCGGGCGTCGAGGAAGCTGAGCGGGCGGCCGGGCTCCATGGTCTCGAGCCAAAGCGACACCTTGGCGATCTCTCCTGCCAGGTCGTTCAGGTCAACGCCATAGATGCAACGGGCCGCAACCTCTCGCATGGCGTGCTGGACCTGCTCGGGGCTGGCCTGGTCCTCGCCGGCCCGCACCTCAGCCAGCCGCTGCGCGATCCGCCGGGCAGAGGCCACGAGGAATCCGCCAGAGCCACATGCGGGATCACAGACCGTCATGGCCAACAGGTTCTGCTCCGCGATGTCTGGGTCGACGCCGGGTGGAGCAGCGCGCTCGATCAGCGGGTCTAGGGCTGTGTCGAGAAGCGCCGAGACCAGGTTGGGAGGCGTGTAGTAAGACCCGGTGGTCTTGCGATCATGGCCTGCAACGCGGGTCACTGTGAAGGTTCGCTCATCGAGATCGACACGGGGATCGAGTTCGAGCAGTGCCTCGTAGACACTGCCGAGTTCTTCCGCGCCCAGGTTGCGATAGTCCACCTGCTGGGTGCGACCTCCTGCGACTTCGATCCACGCCAGATGGCGGATTGCAGTCAGCAGGGCATTGTTGCTCAGCTCGGCGCCATAGAGCAGTTCCTCCCTGACAGGAGCAGCGTCGGGGACCACACCCCGCTCATCGGCCGCGAACAGGCCACCCAGGGGCGGGAGCCCCAGTTCGGGGAGCCCACGCTGATCGCGCTCTGAGCCGGTTGGCTCTGTCGATCTTCCGGGGCTCCGCGTCCCGGATAGCGCCGTGAGCACCAGCCGCTGGGCACGCCACAGGTCGCTGTGGGGCCCTCCCCCTCGGACTCTGGAGAGCCTGCGTAGCCGGGCGGTACTGAAATAGACGTTGTACCGCTCCCGCGCCTCGGGTGGGGCCTGTGGATCCAGGAGCAGTCCTCGATCCTCCGTGACGAAAAGGAAGAGAACTCGGTAGGCCAGCCGAAGCAGCGCTCGATGCAGATCCTGTCGCGTGAGCTCCCCGTCTCTGAGAGCAGTGAGAAGCCACGCGTTCGCCGGATGCGACAGGAAGCCTGACCCAAGGGCGTCCACCGCGTGCTCGACGCCGACCTGCAGACGGTCCAAGGCACGAGCGCCCGCGTCGAGTGCCTCACTCCGCCACACTTCGAGCCAGCAGTTGTGCGGTGTCGCGTCCTCATCTCCACGAATCTCGATGCGGGAAACATGCACCAGCTGATACATGAGCAGCCACTCCGCATAGAGCTCACCATCGAAGATCGATTCGAGATCAAACTCGACGTAGGCGGCCCCCACCAGTGCCGTCGAGTCTCGAAGGAGCCGCAGACGCATGCCGTTCGTCAGGATGGCCCACAGGTGCGCGTCGCTGCGGTTCAACAGTTCCTGCATCATGGCCTGGGGCGCTCTGGCCGCACCAGCAATCCCCGGATTGCGCCGATCCATGTCGACCCCTGGTCCGAGCAGATGAATCGGCACATGCTGCCACTGATGCGAGATCGGGTACTCGATCCCGTCGATCACGAGAGGGGAACCTGCCAAGGGCACCTGCCCATAGTTCAGTTCCCGCAGCAAGGGGAGGAGCCAGCGCTCTCGAGCCAGGCCCGTTCCCGCAGCTCCTTCTGGACGTTCAGCATCGGCATCCCGCCATGCGGTCCAGGCACCGCGAAGATACGACCACGCTCGGGCTGCCCCGTCCCGCACGGTCTCCGATGGC
>JAUNRO010000377.1 GCA_030544185.1 Propionibacteriaceae bacterium
GCGCGGTCGACCCGATCCCGGTGAACCACCGCCACGCCCGACACTGATCAAACTCCGCCAACGCCAGCAAGAACCGGTGATCCAGCTGCGTCTTGGCCGCGGTCAACCCCTGCAACTGCTCACCCAACGCTTCGGCCCGCACTGCTTCCAGATTCGGCACCTGCTCCAAAGCCGGCCCCGGCTTCGGCCGCACCCGACCGAAGAACTCCGACCCACCAACACCCATAGCGCTGTCACCCATGACAACCTCCACCACGACGAAGGACAACCCGACCCCGTCATCCCACCACCAGCCACCGACAAAAATGCCCGGCAAGCTTGTCGCTAGGATCGAACGGCACATCGCGGCGTTAGCTCAGCCGGTCAGAGCAGGGGACTCATAATCCCTGGGTCGCGGGTTCGAGCCCCGCACGCCGCACGAACCGCGTGATCAGCCCGGGGGCGCGACGAACTCGATGGTCACCTGTTCATAGCCCAGGCGCTGGCAGAGTGCGGTGAGGAAGTGCCTGCCGTTCGTCCGCCCGGTTTCGCGGAGGTTGGAATCCTCGGCGGCTTGGGCGATCGCGGAGACGGCTTCGCGGTCGAGGTCTTCTTTGACGAGGAGTACGCCCTCGCCGGCCGCATCCTCGAGCCGCTGGACGATCCCGCGGGTGTGCGAGACGATCTGGGACTTCTCGTGATCGATCGCCGGCGATGACAACCGCGGTTCGGGCACGCGCAGGGTGATGGTCCGGGCGACGGGGTCGGCCGTCACCCCCTCGGCGCCGAGCCCCCGCAGGTCGATGGTCGCGTTGACATCGCCCTGATAGATCGCGACGATCCGCTCGCCGTCGACGAACTCGGGCAGCCGCTCGCGCAGGCCGCTGCGTGGGGGCGCGTCGACGATCACCGGCACGGAGAACCGCCCGGTCGCGACCTGCAGGTCGGCCGCCTCGCGGATCTCCAGGAGCGTCACATCCCCGGCCGCGGCACCGACGGGCACTTCCTCGGGCGCCGGATCGCCGAACCAGCCGAACGGGTCGAGGCTCCGCAGGAGCAGCACCAGGAGCAGAACCACGATGGCCGCAAAAGCCGCCACGAGGCGCGGATCGCGCCTGCGCTCCTCGGTCAACGCATCAGGATCGAGCACGGAACACCTCCGGGGGCAGGGGCTGCTCGGCGAACTGGGTGCGATAGAGGTCGGCATAGATCCCCTCGCCCGCGAGGAGTTCGGCGTGCCGGCCGCGCTCCACGATACGCCCGCCGGAGAGCACGAGGATCTGGTCGGCATGGCGCACGGTGGACAGGCGGTGGGCGATCACGATCGAGGTCCGGCCCTCCATCGCGGTGTCGAGCGCCTTCTGCACCGCAACCTCGGATTCCGAGTCGAGGTGCGCGGTGGCCTCGTCGAGGACGACGATCGGCGGGGCCTTGAGCAGCAGCCGGGCGATGGCGAGACGCTGCCGCTCGCCACCCGACAGCCGGTATCCCCGTTCGCCCACCACCGTCTCCAGCCCGTCCGGCAGCTCCCGCACGAGTCCCTCGATCTGCGCGGCGGCGAGGACGGACCACATCTGGTCGTCGGTCGCGTCGGGCCGGGCATAGGCGAGGTTGGCGCGGATGGTGTCGTGGAACATGTGGGCGTCCTGGGTGACATAGCCGACGGCCTCCTGCAGCGAGTTGAGCTGCAGCTCGCGGACATCGTCGCCGCCGACGCGCACGGCGCCGGCGATCGGGTCATAGAGCCGCGCGATGAGGTGGGTCATGGTCGTCTTGCCCGATCCGGAGGGGCCGACGAGGGCGACGGTCTGGCCGGGTTCGGCGCGGAACGTGACATCGCGCAGGACCGGCTCGTCGGTGCGGTGCTCGGGCAGCGCGAGTTCGAGGGAGGCGAGGCTGCCGGCGCCGCCGTCGGGATAGGCGAAGGTGACGTGGTCGAATTCGACGGATCCGGTACGCCGGACGGGGCGGGCGTCGGGTTGGTCGCGGATGGCCGGTTCGAGGTCGAGGACCTCGAAGACCCGTTCGAAGCTGACCAGGGCGGTCATGACGTCCACGCGCAGGTTGGTGAGAGCGGTGAGGGGGCCATAGAGCCGGGCGAGGAGACCGGCGAGGGCGGTGAGCGTGCCGACGGTGAGCGCCCCCTGGAGCGCGCCATAGCCGCCGAAGCCATAAACCATCGCCGTGGCCAGCGCGGCGACGAGCGTCATCGACGCCATGAAGAAGCGGGTGTTCATGGCGATCTTCACCGAGACCTGGCGCACCGCATCGGCCTTGGTCGCGAACAGGTCGTGCTCGCGCCGCGCGTCGCCTAAGAGCTTCACCAGCAACGCCCCGGAGACGCTGAACCGCTCGGTCATCGTGGCGGACATGTCAGCGTTGTGCGACATCTGCTGGCGGGTCAGCCCGGCGAGGCGGCGGCCGATGATGCGCGCGGGGATGAGGAAGACGGGCAGCAGCACCAGCGCCGCGAGGGTCAGCTGCCACGACAGCACGAGCATCGCCGCGAGCACGAGCGCGAGGGAGATCGTGTTGGACACCGACGAGGACAGCATCGAGGTGAACGCCTGCTGGGCCCCGATGACGTCGGAGTTGAGCCGCGACACGAGCTTGCCGGTCTGGGTCCGGGTGAAGAAGGCGATCGGCATGGACTGGACGTGGTCGAACACCTGCGTTCGCAGGTCGAAGATCAGCCCCTCGCCGATCCGCGCGGAGCACCAGCGCTGGATCAGCGAACTGATGGCCTCGACCAACGCGAGCACGGCCACCCAGACGGCGAGCCACACGACCAGGTCCAGGTCACCGCCGAGGACGCCGCGGTCGATGATCTCCTTGAACAGCAGCGGCGGCACCACGCCCACGACGGCGGAGATCACGATCAGCACCAGGAAGAGGGAGATCATCGCGCGATACGCCGCGGCGTACCCCAGAATTCTCCGCACCAGGCCCCGCTGCAGCCTGTGGTTGACCACCTCGCGATCCCGGCGCATTCCGCTGAGGGGGCCCATGCCCATGCCGCCGCCCATTCCCATGCTCACGGGGCCATCCTGCCGCCTGGGATCAAAAGTCCGTATTGCAATAGGGCCGGCGGACACCGCCGAGCAGGTGGCCGAGCCGGTCG
>JAUNRO010000378.1:0-2194 GCA_030544185.1 Propionibacteriaceae bacterium
GCCCCTGGTGCTACATCGGCAAGCGCCGCTTCGAGAAGGCCCTCGAGGAGTTCCCCGAGCGTGACCAGGTCACGGTCACCTGGCGCTCCTACCAGCTGGACCCCACGCTGCCGGAGCGCGACGAGCGCTCGGAGGTGGACTATCTCGTCGAGCGCAAGGGGCTTCCTCGGGACCAGGTGGAGCAGATGATGGCCCACGTCAAGGCCAGCGCCGAGGGGGAGGGCCTCAACTACGACTTCGACGGCCTCGTCGTGGCCAACTCGCGCAAGGCGCACCGCGTGCTGCAGCTTGCCAAGCAGGCGGATGCGGCCGACGGCGGCACCCGCACCGACACGCTCAAGGAGGCCCTCCTCGCCGCCCACTTCGAGGACGCTGAGAACATCAGCGACGCCGAGGTGCTCACGCGGATCGCCGCGCAGGCCGGCCTGGACCAATCCGACGCCCGGGCCGCCGTCGACTCCGAGGAGCTGGACCGGGCCATCGACGCTGACATTGCGCTGGGCCACCAGATCGGCGTGCAGGGCGTGCCGTTCTTCGCCTTCCAGAACAAGTACGGCGTCTCCGGCGCCCATCCGCCCGAGGTGTTCGCCCAAGTGCTCCAGACGGTGGCCTCGGAGCAGGCGCCCGGTCTGATCACGGTCGACGGCGAGGCCGGCGACGCCTGCGGCCCCGACGGCTGCTGAGCAGAGCAAAGCCCCCTCGCCGACCTGCGGCTCGGGGGCTCCACTCGCTGTGGTTGATGACTACTTCATCGACATTGACAGCGTGGTTGCCACCAGATGGAGGTCTTCGCCGCTGGTGTTCAACGCCATCGCCACCACGGTGCCGTACTTCGGCGTGATGAAGATGCAGCCGTACTCGCCCGTCTCATCCAGGACGCCACACACTGTCTTCGTGTTGGGTTGCACCGGGTCACCCAGGACGAGCTTCCACAGGTCGAGCGTGAGCCCGAGATCGCCCAGCGCCACGACCCCGACGCCGCTCTCGCTGGCGAGGTCGCGGGAGTACAGGACGATGCCATCCTCGGCGTAGCGGGTCAGTGAGCCGATCTTGGCCGGGACGTCCGCAGCATTGATGAGGACGTAGTCGTCGTCGCTGAGGCCCGGGTCAACCGGGATGACGGGGTCCGGCAAGGGCTGGACCGGGCCGAACCTGACCATGGAGTTGAGCACCCACTGCTGGCGCAGCCACTGGTAGCCGCTTGCGGTCCGCGAGATCACATCGGACTTGACCCAGTTGCGGCAGCCGCCGCGGCCGGTGACTGCTGTGTCGCATTCGGTGCGCCATTCGCGCCCGCCGCTGGTCCACGTGTGCTCGATGGGCCCAACCGTGCCCATGGCGGCCAGCGGATTGCCCGCCCACGTTTCTCGCGGCGAAGGGCGATACGTGAGGTTGTTGAAGTACCAGCCGTCCTTCGGGACGAACCGGCCATTGGCGTAGGTGATCTGCGTGGCCCAGATCTGCGTGGTGCAGCGGTGGGTGATGGAGTACGGCTCGCACGTGGTGAGCCACTGGCGGCCATTGACCTCGTGGTAGCCAGGGGTGATGTAGATGTCCACCTCTGCCGCCTCGGCCTGCGGAGTGAACGCGATGGCGCCAACCGTCGCCATCAGCGCGGCCAGCGCCGCGCGGAGGAGCTTCCTCATGGGAATCCTTTCGAGGGGGCCTCGTCGTCGAGACCACTGGCGGCAGCATAGCGCCAGATTCACCTCTGTGTGGAGACGATCAGCTGTCTTTACTGGTGCCGGACAAGGCCTTTTGCCGCAGCACCCCGGGCGCCATCAGCTTCGCCGCCCCTTGGCGGCCTTGGCGCGCAGTGCCTCGATGTCGAAGCCCATGGGAACCTCGAGATCGGGGTCGTTGGCGCCGTCCTCCCACGGGTCGTAGGGCTTGTCCTCGCTCTCGTCGACGTAGCCCTGCGACGGGTCATACTTGTTCGCCAACTCGCCGCCAACCACCTGGAGGTCGCCCAACTGCTCGTCCGGGAGGGTGGTGAGGATCTCGTGGATGTAGCCGGAGGCCGCATCCTCCGTCGGCACCTCGCGGTTCTCCCGCTGAGACTGGTACCAGCGGTAATCCAGCACCTCGTGGAAGAACTGGGCCGCGTCGCGCTTGCCGCGAAGATCCTGCGGGATGCGGTTGATGGCGGGCTCGAACACCTCGACGAGCCACTTGTGCGCCGCTACAGACTCCG
>JAUNRO010000378.1:2204-3090 GCA_030544185.1 Propionibacteriaceae bacterium
GCGGCGGGCCTGGTGCTCCTCCGCGTCCAGGCCGGTCAGCCGCATGAGGCGACGGGTGTGGTGGCCCGCCTCCACCACCTTCGGGCGCATTTTGATGGTGCCGCCGTCGGGGGAGGCGTCCACGTCGATCTCGGCCACGTCGAAGCCCAACGCGTTGAGGCGCCGCACCCGGCCCTCGAGCCGGTACATCTCGGACTCGTCGAACTCCTCCTCGCCGGTGAGCTCGGCCCAGAGCTGCTGGTAGCGCTCCTCGATGGTGTTGACCAGCCACTCGGGATCCAGCGAGGGATCGAGGATGCCGCCGGCCTCGAGGTCGAGGAACTCGCCGAACAGGTTGGTGCGCGCAATCTGGAGGTCGTGCGCGCGCTGCCCGTCGGTCAACTGGTCATGCAGCTCGCCCGTCTCGGCGTCGACCAGGTAGGCGGCGAACTCTCCCGCGTCGCGGCGGAACAAGATGTTCGAGAGTGACACGTCGCCCCAGTAGAACCCCGTGAGGTGCAGGCGGGCGAACAGCACCACCATCGCGTCGAGCAGCCGGTTGACGGTCTCGTGCTTGACGCCGTGGTAGAAGAGCGAACGGTAGGGCAGGGAGAAGGGGAGGTGCCGGGTGAGCAGCACCGGATCCAGTGGCTCGCCATCCGCATCCACGCGGCCGAGGACGACGCCCACGGGCTCCACGGAGGGCACCTGCAGGCGCTTGAGCTCCGTCAGCAGCCGGTACTCCTGGACGGCAACCTCCTCGAGGATCTCCTTGGCGGCGAAGATGTCGTCGCCCACGTGCAGGAAGCGCACCACGTGGCGGGAGATGCCTCGGGGCAGCGCCACCAAGTGCTGTGTGGGCCACTGGGCCAACGGCACCTGCCACGGCAGCCGCAGGAGATCCGCG
>JAUNRO010000379.1 GCA_030544185.1 Propionibacteriaceae bacterium
CACCGACACCACGACCACGCAACTCCCACCCGAGGGCCGCGCGGCGCTCCGCGGCGGCGTACTCGGAAATTATGTCGACCAGCTTCACATCTTCCTGCCGCTGGTCGCACTCGCCCCGGCGCTGCCGACGCTCGCCGGGCCCCATGCGGTGGCCACGACCGGCGCCGTCGTTGTCATGGCCATGCTCCTCGGCCGCCCCGTCGGCGGCATGGTCTTCGGCCAGATCGCGGACCGCCTCGGCCGGACGGCGACCACCAAGATCGCGATCACCGGCACCGCCGCCTGCACGTTCGGCATCGCCGCCGTCCCGACCCACGAGGTCATCGGCGGCGCCGCGATCGCCATGGTGATCGCGCTCCGCTTCCTCGGGGGGATCTTCATCGCCGGGGAGTACTCTGCGGCGATCCCGCTCGCGATGGAATGGTCCAAGCCCCGGCACCGCGGCCTGTTCTCCGGCCTCATCATGTCCATGGCGCCGTGGGCCCAGGCGACGATCGCGTTCGTCACGGCGATCCTGCTGTTCGCGATCGGCCCTGAGGCGTACGCCGGCTGGGGCTGGCGTCTGTCCTTCGCCGCCGGCGGCATCGCCTCGGTGCTGATGCTGTTCTATTACCGCCGTCACGTCACCGATGCGCCGATGTTCCATCGCCGGCGAGCCAAGGCGTCCGGCGTCCGCCAGCTCGGCCTGGTGCAGGTGCTCACCGGGGCGTACGCCCCCGCGTTCTGGCAGATGTTCGGCCTCATGACCGGCTTGTGGTTCCTCACCAACACCACCGTCATCATGCTCACGCCCCGCCTCGGCAGCGATGTCGGGCTGGCGCCCACCCAGGTGTCGATCGTCATGGGTCTCGCGGCGGTCGGCCAGGCGATTGTCATGGGCGTCACCGGGCACCTCTCCACCTTCACCGGCCGCCGCCGCTTCTTCATCGTCTGGGGAGTGCTCGCGCTGGTCGCCGCGCCGCTGCTGTGGCTCGCGATCATGAGCCGCCCACCCATCGCGCTCATCGCGCTCGCCGCGATCGGGCTGCAGGTCCTCACGGTGACCGCCTACGGCCCCATCGGCGCGTACCTCTCCGAACGCCTCCCCACCGCCGTCCGCTCCACCGGATATGGCACGGCCTATTCCCTGTCGATCGTCATCCCCGCCCTCTATCCGTTCTATCTGCCCGCGCTCGAGGGCGTGCTCGGGCGCAACGGTGCGGTGCTCGGGCTGATGATCCTCGGCGCGGTCCTGGTCGCGATCTGTGGTGGGCTGGGCCCCGCATTGCGGCCGGCCGATATCGATGCCGACCTCGAGACCGTGGCGGGTCGCCAGATCAGGGAGGGCTGATGCTGGGTCGGGTTGTCGAGGAGGTACGCCGGCGGGCGCCGCTGGTGCATTGCCTCACGGCCGCGGTCTCCATGAACTTCGTGGCCGACGCACTGCATGCGGCCGGCGCGAAGCCGATGATGACCGAGACCGTCGAGGAGGCGCCGGTGATGACCGGCATCGCCGACGCATTGCTGATCAACCTCGGCACTCTGTCGACCGACGGCATGGCCGGCATCCCCGCCACCGTCGCCCGGGCGGCCGAGCTCGGCACTCCGTGGGTCCTGGACCCCACGGCGGTCGGGGTCGCGCCGATCCGGACACCGCTGGCGCGCGAGCTGTTGCGGCATCGGCCAGCGGTCATCCGCGGCAACGCGTCGGAGGTGCTGAACCTTGCCGGCGCCGGCTCGGGCGGGCGCGGCGCGGAGGCGAGCAACACCACGGATGAGGCAGGTGACGCCGCCGAACGGCTCGCCCGCGAGGTCGGCACCGTCGTCGCCGTCTCCGGCCCGGCCGACCTCATCACCGACGGGCGGCGGCGCGCGACGGTGACGGCGGGTGATCCGTTGCTCACGCTGGTGACCGGCACCGGGTGCGCCCTCGGTGCGTTGACCGCCGCCTGCGTAGCCGTGAGCGATCCGTTCACCGGCGCGCACGCCGCCACCGCCTGGTTGTGTCTGGCTGCGGAAGAGGCCGCCAGGACCACCCGCGGCCCCGGTTCTTTCAAGGTTGGGCTGGTCGATTCGCTGAGCCTCATGGACACTGAGCTTGTGGACAGGACAGGGAGGCGCGGATGACGGGGGCCCGATCCTTCGAGATCGATCTGCGGTGCTATGTGATTACCTCCGGCTCGGGCCGGCTCGTCGTGGACACCGCGGCCGCTGCCGCTGCCGCGGGAGCCGGCGTCATCCAGGTGCGCGAGAAATCGCTCACGACGTGGGAACTGCTGCGCTTCACGCTCAACGTCGCGCGCGCGGTGCGCGAGGCCAATCCGGAGACCAAAGTCGTGGTCGACGACCGCACCGACGTCGCCTATGCTGCCCGCCACATCGATGACGAACTCGTTCATGGCGTCCACCTCGGCCAGGACGACCTGCCCGTCGCCGCCGCCCGGACCATGCTCGGTCACAGCGCGATCATCGGCCTCACCACCGGGACCCTGAAGCTGGTCCAGGAGGCCAACCAGGTTGCGGACTCCGTGGACTATCTCGGCGCTGGGCCTTATCGCCTGACGCCCACCAAGGACTCCGGCCGGCCGCCGCTCGGCGTCGAGGGCTATCGCCCCCTCGTAGCGACCGCCAAGATGCCGATCGTCGCCATCGGTGACATCCGTCCCTCCGACGTCCGTCGGTTGGCCGCCACCGGAGTCGCGGGGGTTGCGCTCGTCCGCGCGGTCATGGAGGCGCCCGATCCGGCCGCGGTCGTGCGTGAAGTTTTGGAGGCGTACGCCGGGGCGCAAGCCCGGCGCGTCGCGGGCTGAGGGGTGTCGCCGCGAGGTCGGGATCAGCGTTGCACCGCGGTCCCGACTCGCTGATGCGCACAATCCACGGCCAGCGCCGCAGCCTCGGCGCGTTTGCCCTTGTCGGGCACGGTGGCGATGCCGCCAGACGTGGATATTGCCCCCTTGTGGGCCGGGAGGCGCTCGACAGAGCGACTCGGAGTGCCTCGGCAGCTGCATGCGTGGCGCCCTATGCATCTGACCCGCTCAGCGGATCAGATGCATAGGGTCTTGCGGCACAGTGCCCGAGGACCTGTCGCAGCTCGCTGCGCCACGGGTGGC
>JAUNRO010000380.1 GCA_030544185.1 Propionibacteriaceae bacterium
TGCATCGACCCCATCGAGAAGAAGCCGCTCAACCACTTCTATCCGGGCACCAGCGTCCTGTCGTTCGGGACCGCTGGCTGCAACCTGGGCTGCAAATTCTGCCAGAACCACGAGATCTCCACCGCCGCCCAGATGGACGCCCTCGCCGACACCGCAATGCCGGCTGACCTGGTCAACGTGGCAAAGGCGTGGGAGTGCGAAAGCATCGCCTTCACCTACAACGATCCGGTGATCTTCGCCGAATATGCGATCGACGTTGCCGCCGCCTGCCGGGAGGTCGGGATCAGGACCGTCGCCGTCACCGCCGGCTATCTCCAGGGGGAGGCTCGCCACGACTTCTTCGCCGACATGGACGCGGCCAACATCGACCTCAAGGGCTTTCGTGACGACTTCTATCGCAAGCTGACCGGCGGGCGCCTGGCCACCGTGCTGGACACTTTGGCCTATCTCCGCGCCGAGACCGACGTCTGGTTCGAGATCACCACCCTGCTCATCCCCGGCCACAACGACGACCCCGGCGAGCTGGCCGCGCAGTCGGACTGGATCGTGCGCGAACTCGGCCCGGACACTCCGGTGCACTTCTCCGCTTTCCACCCCGACCACCGCATGCTCGACGTCCCGCGCACACCGCCCGCCACCCTCACCCGCGCCCGGGAGGTCGCCCTCGAGGCCGGACTGCGCCACGTCTACACCGGCAACGTCCATGACCGCGCCGGTGACACCACCAGCTGCTCCGGCTGCGGTGCCGAGCTCATCGTCCGCGACTGGTACGAGATCCTCACCTATCGCCTCACCCCCGACGGTGTCTGCCCTGACTGCGGCGACGCACTTCCGGGCCGATTCGGCGAGCAGGCCGGCACCTTCGGCGCGCATCGGATCCCGATCCGGTTGTCGTGACCTGAGGTCGCCCCGCGCTAGCGGCCAGCGACGGCGATCTCTGCACCGAGTTCCCAACCGTCGGCGAGCGGCAGGTCGTCGCCGCTCCAGAACTTGCCCGGGTCATACCAATTCGCCGGGTATTCCTCGGGCAGCAGCCCCATCTCCTCATAGGTGAGCGCCACGACCTCGGCGCAGTAGGCGACGGCCGGGCGCATCGGATCCGGATCGGCCCGGCGACCGAGCAACTCCTTCGCCCGGGTGGTCCGGCCCCGCAACCACCGCCAGGCCAGCCGGCTCATCGTCGGGAACGACACTCCGTTCAGCCGCGCGATGACCCGCAGCAGCGCATCCTCCTCGGCCCGGCCCACCTCGGGAGTGAGTTGGCGCAACCAGGCCTGCTGCTGATAGCGCTCCTGCCAGCGCACCACCGCATCCTGCAGGTCGTGCAATTGCACGCCCGAATGGCGATCCCCGGTCCACACGTCGGTGAGCGAGCGGCCGAGCTCCGCGTGCCACATCAGCGGCGGCAGGTCGTCGAGGGCGACGGTCATCCCCACGTGGTTGACCGGCGCATTGGTGAGCGCGCGGATCGCCCGGTCGGCCCGCGTCCGGCCCCGGAACACCCAGATATCACCGGTCCGGGTGTGCGCGATCGCGTCGTCCAGGCTCAGGGTCATGCCCCCAGCATGCCCGAGGGGTCTGACGGGATGTCCGGGCGCGGTCTGTGCGGCGCGGCGCTGTCAGTGGCGCATGGTGGTGTGGCGGGTGGGGCGCGGGGGGGTGCGGGTGGGGGCCCCGCCGGTGGGGGGGATGATCTGGGGGATGTGGTCGGGGCCGAGTTGGATGGACCACCGGTGGGGTTCGTCGGCGGGCCATGCCCGGGTGGGTTCGATGGTGCGGTGATGGTGCGGACACAGCAGGACGAGGTTGTCGAGGCTGGTGGGGCCGCCGGCCCACCAGGGGATGATGTGGTGGACCTCGCAGGCGGCGGGGGGTTTGGTGCAGCCGGGGAAGGCGCAGCCTTGGTCGCGGGCGACGACGGCGGTGCGCAGGTCGGGGGTGACCAGGCGGTGGCTGCGGCCGAGGTCGAGGGGGATGCCGTCGGTGTTCAGGACGGCGGGGATGAGGTCGCAGTCACAGGCGAGCCGGCGGATTTCGGCGGCGGTCAGGAAGGATCCGCCGGACAGGGCCATCTGTCCGAGTCCGCCGACCAGGGTGTCCCAGGACAAGAACACCGTGACCCGGGGCCGGTCCCCGCCGTGGGTGGGGCCGGCGCGGTGGGTCTGGTGGGTGCGGACGATGTCCATCAGCGCGTCGGCGCGGAGGTGGTCTTTGCCGGTGGGCACGCCGGGGTGGGGGTTATCGATGGCGGTGCGCCAGGCGTTGTCGGCGTAGGCGGACAGGATCGCTGACAGTTCCTCGCCCTCGCTATTGGGCAGGGACCCGCGCAGGGTCCAGGAGCCGTGGTGGTCGGGGTAGAGCCGGACCCCGCGCTTGTTGATCGCGCGTTGTTCGTCGCGTTCGAGTTGGTCGGCGAGGATCTCCTCGGCTCGTTCGGGGGCGATCGTTTCGAGTAGGCGCCAGCCGAGGGTGAGCAGGGCGTGGGGGTCGTGTTCGGCGGCGAACCCGATCATGGTCGCCGCCGCCTGCTCCAGTGCGGTGGTGCCGTCGGGTGCGGGTGGCAGGTCGTCGGGGAGTTCGGCCAGGGTGTGGGCGATCGCAGCAGCTTGGGCACTGGACACGGTCCCGGCGTTGGCCGCCTCGACCAGGGCGGGGAAGGTGCCGACTTTGCCGGCGTCGGTGACGATCTTGCGGGCTTTGGCGCGGGTGTGGGCGTGGGTGCGCAGCAGCCAGGTCGTGGTCGAGCACGCAGCATGATGCGCCGCAGCCTCGCGGGCCTCGGCCTCGCGGATGACCGCAGCCCGGGCCGCTTCGGCGATCGAGACCAGCCGGTCGGTCGCGGTCAGCAGTTCCAGCAGGGCCTCATCGGTCAACAATCCGAACCCGGGCGTCTGGCTGGAGTCCGCGCCACCACTGTCCGCGGGGGAGGCGTCGCCGGCGCCGCTCGGGGTCGGGGCGGGGGCGCCGAGCAGAGTGGACAGCATGGTGCTGAGCGCGGGCACTGCAGTGTCCCAGCCGGTGCGGGTGATGCTGTCCATACCGACAGTCAACGCGACAGGTCCGACAAAACCG
>JAUNRO010000381.1 GCA_030544185.1 Propionibacteriaceae bacterium
CTGGTCGCCGCCGCCCGGGCGACGCTGCACACCGGCCGGGGAGCGCTGCTGATCGTCCCGGATAGCCGCGATCTCACGCGGCTGGCGGCCGCCTGCACGGCCCGCTTCGGAGCGGCGTCGTTCGTCACTCTGAGCGCCGAGGACGGGCCCGCGGCGCGCTATCGCGCGTTCCTCGCGGCGTCCCGCGGGCAGGTGCGGTTGGTGTTGGGCACCCGGGCGGCGGCGTACGCCCCGGTCCGCGACCTGGGCCTGGTCGCGCTGTGGGACGACGGCGACGACCTGCACAGTGAGCCGCGGGCGCCCTATCCGCACGTGCGCGAGGTGCTCGCGCTGCGGGCGGGGATCGAGAAGTGCGCCGTGCTGTTCGCGGCCCGGCACCGCACGTGTGAGATCCAGCAGCTGCTCGACCGCGACTGGCTCCGTTCGCTGGCGCTCGAGCCCGGGGACCAGCGCCGGGCGGCGCCCGGCATCAGGCTGGCCGGCGACTCCGACTGGGCGCTGGAGCGCGATCGGCTGGCCCGCTCGGTGCGGCTGCCGCGCGAGGTGTTCGAGGTGATGCGCGCGGGGTTGGCGGCTGGCCCGGTGCTCGTGCAGGTGCCGCGCGCGGGCTATCTGGTGCTGCTGGTGTGTGCCGACTGCCGTGAGCCGGTCCGTTGCCCGCACTGTCACGGACCCGTCCGCGCGGGGTCGGCTCGGGCCAGCTGCGACTGGTGCGCCCGGCCGGTCACGGGCTGGCACTGCCCGGTGTGTGGGGGTGCGCACTGGCGGGCGCCCGTCGTCGGCGCCGAGCGAACGGCCGAAGAGCTCGGCCAGGCCTTCCCCGGCACGACCGTGATCCAGTCCCAGGCCGATCGGATCGCCGACACCGTGGATGCGAGGCCGGCGCTCGTGATCGCCACCCCTGGCGCGGAGCCCGTGGCCGAGGCGGGCTATGCGGCGGCGGTCCTGCTCGACGCCGACCTGCTGCTCACCCGCGCGGACCTGCGCGCGGCGGAGGAGGCCCACCGGCGCTGGCTCAACGCGATCGGCCTCGTCCGTGCGGGCGCCGAGGGCGGCACGGTGATCGCCGTAGGCCCCACCGACGCCGCACCGCTCCAGGCGCTCGTCCGCGGCGACCCCGGCGGTTTCGCCGAACGTGAGCTCGCCGACCGCGCCGCGGCTCACCTCACCCCGGCGGCCAAGATGGTCACCGCCGACGGTCCCCTGCCCGCGCTGGGGGACCTGACGGAGGCCCTGGCGGTCGCGGAGGACACCCCCAACCTGGAGGTGTGGGGGCCCGCCGAGCTGCCCACGTCCGCCCACCAGGAGGGACCCGTCGGACGCCTCACTCTGCGTGCCCCCCTGGCCGAAGGCCCCGCCCTCCTCCGCGCCGTCCGCGACGCGGTGTCGATCCGTTCGGCCAAGAAGCTCCCCGGCGCCTTGCGGGTGCGGGTCGATCCCGTCCAGGTGGGCTAGCCCGCAGGCGAGCAGACCAATGTGCGCAGGATCCACGTTCAGTGTGATCACCGGCATGGCTGACAAGGGGAAACGGGGACAGGTCGAGACACTGGACGGGGATTATGTGCAGACCATCCGTGCCAGCCAGGCCCTAACCCCGTGGCTAGACTCCGCAGGGTGCGTCTTGTCTTTGCCGGAACCCCCGAGGTAGCCGTTCCCAGCCTCAACGCCCTGGTCGATTCCGACCACGAGGTCGTCGCGGTGGTGACCCGACCCGATGCCCCGGCCGGCCGCGGGAAGCGGCTGGTCGCGAGCCCGGTCGCACAGCGCGCGGCAGAGCTCGGGATCGAGGTGGCGAAACCCGGGCATCCCCGCGAGGCCGACTTCCAGGCCCGGCTCACCGAGCTGGCGCCGGACTGCTGCCCGGTGGTCGCCTATGGCGCGATCCTGCCGACGTCGGTCCTGGCCATCCCGCGCCACGGCTGGGTGAACCTGCACTTCTCGCTGCTGCCGCGCTGGCGGGGTGCCGCGCCGGTGCAGCGAGCGGTCATGGCCGGTGATCCGGAGACGGGCGCGTGCGTCTTCGACATCGTGGCGGAGCTGGACGCCGGTGACGTCTATGCCGAGCTCCGCACCCCGATCGGGGCCACGGAGACCGCGGGCGGTCTGCTCACCCGGCTCGCCGCCGACGGCGCCGGGCTGCTGACCCGCGTCATGGACGAGCTCGCCGCCGGCACCGCTATCGCGACCCCCCAGCCCAGCGAGGGGATGACCCTCGCCCCCAAGCTCACCGTGGCCGAGGCCGAGGTGGACTGGAGCGCGGAGGACGCCGAGATCGATCGGCGCATCCGTGGGTGTACGCCGGCGCCGGGCGCCTGGACCACGTTCCGCGGTGAGCGGTTCAAGATCCTGCAGGCCCACCCGGCCGGCGGGGCGCCGCTCGATCCGGGCGTGATCAGCGCGGCGAAGCAGTGGTTGCAGGTCGGCACGGGCTCGCGGCCGCTGGAGCTCGACCTGGTGCAGCCGTTCGGCAAGAAGGTCATGAAGGCCGCCGACTGGGCCCGCGGGGTGGTGCTCGCACCGGGCGAGCGGTTCGGCCGATGAGCAGCGGACCGCGCCGGGGTCGCGGCTCCCGGTCCCGTGGCCGGCGCCGCATCGATCCCGCGCGCCGGTCGGCGTTCGATGCGTTGCGGGCGGTGACGGCGCACGATGCTTACGCCAACCTGGCCGGCCCGCAGCTCTTCTCCGAGCGACGGCTGAGCGAGCGGGATGCCGCGTTCGCCACCGAGCTGCTGCATGGCACCTGCCGCCACCTCGGCACCTATGACCGGATCATTGA
Source organism: Propionibacteriaceae bacterium (assembly GCA_030544185.1). Next base: position 2,777 of record JAUNRO010000381.1, read on the forward strand.
GGCCGCCTCTGGCCGGCGCCTGACGACCCTGCAGGCCGCGATCATCGACATCCTCCGGCTCGGGACCCACCAGCTGCTGGCGATGCGGGTGCCCAGTCACGCGGCGGTCGCCGCCACGGTCGACCTCGCCGGCGCCGCCGTCGGTGAGCACACCACCGGCCTCGTCAACGCGATCAGCCGCCGCATCGACGCCCACGACCTCGACGGGTGGCTCGAGGTCCTCACCGAGGGGCTGGATCCTCGCGACGCCCTCGCCCTGCGCACCCATCACCCGCGCTGGATCGTCGATGCTTATG
>JAUNRO010000382.1 GCA_030544185.1 Propionibacteriaceae bacterium
CGGAGCGGAACACCTCGGCGGATGTGGCGGAGCTGGCGCCTTCGATGGCGGCTTCCTGCCGCTCAGCCGGGAGAGCAGTCTGGCTCCCGGATCCCCGGTGGCACCGTCGGTTGCAGAGCTGACCTATCTCGTGAAAGGCCCGGACGCGGTGGCCTCGGTGTGCTCGGACGACACCGGCTTCTGCGCCGTGGCGGTCACCCCGAACCGTGAACGCACGCTCTTCCTGCAACAGGACACCCTCCGCGCCGCTGGCCGATTGGATGACGCGGCAGACCTGGTGGAGCGGCAGTTGAGTCGCGACGCAGCGGACGTATCAGCGCTCACCCTGCTCGGCGAGATCGAGCTGCTCCGAGGACAGCCGGCACGCGCGATCCCGAGCCTGGAGAAGGCACTGGCTCAGCCGGCCAGCACCTTCGCTCCCCTCCTGCGCTACAAAGACCGGCCGCGCGGCTGGATCCAGCTGCAGCTCAGCTATGCGTACTCCCTGACAGGCCAGCCCGACGCTGCGGCGCCGTTGCTTCGCCAGTCGAAACCAGGCGGATCGCGCCAGGTCTATGGCGGCGACGGCTTCGGCGGCGAGGCATACCTTGATGACACCGCCATGCACAGGTACTACCTCCTGACGCTCGCGTCGGGAATCGCCGCGCAGGTCCAGGACCACGAGACGGCGATGCAAGGCTGGAGCGAGGCCATCCAGGCGGCGGAGTCAGTCCGCGAGGACTCATTCGAGGGGTTCCCACTGCCCGCGGGGGGCGTGGCCGAACAGAACGCCGCACTGGCGGCAACCAAGCTCAATCGATTCGATGAGGCAGTGGCGTACGCCCAGGCCGCGGTGGCGAAGGACCCCGCCAACCCGCTCTTTCTGGAGACCCTGGTCGAGGCCGAGCGGGGCCAGGTCATCTCTGTCGCCGCTGCCCTCCATGGTGAGCCTCAACAGTCCTCGCAGGGGACTGCCATCGAACCGACCAACCCCGATGAATTGATCTCCCGCTACCGGTCGATCGTCGACATGGATCGGACGATGTTCTCGTCCTGGAACAACATGGGTGTTCTGCTCTCCAAGTCGGGTCGTCATGACGAGGCACGCAGCGCGTTCCTCTCGGCGGTCCAGGCCAAGCCTGACTATGGGATCGGGTGGTTCAACCTCGGCGCTGAACTCACGCTCCATGGCCGATGGTGGGAGAACGCCGCTGCGCAAGGCGCATTGGGCCTGGCGAACCGATACGCGCCTGACCTGCGGGACAAAGCACCCAACCTGATGTTCGACGAAGAGATCTATGCGTCGGGCCTGGACCTGTCCAAGGTGTTGCCTGCTGACTGGACACTCGGCACGAGCGCACGTCCGAGCACGACGCCGCTCGGCATCATCCTGGTGCTCGTCGCTGCTCTCCAGGTCGCAGCGGCGCTCGGCCGGAGCCAGCTGGATTCGTTGTTCGCGAAACGAGCCTTCGCGCAGAACAGTGGCGTGCGGTCCTACCGATATCGATGGACGTGGTGGCCGGCGTGGATCGGTGTTGTTCTCGGCGTCTTCGTGCTGATCACGCGGGCGGGCGCCACAACGGTGCCGGAGGCCTTCCTGTTCGCGCCGTTGGCCGTGAGCCTGATGGTTCTGCCCATGGCCGTCCGCCGTCTCGCGTGGGACACGGCCCCGGTGGAGCAGCGAACGTCATCGCTGGGTTTGGCGGCGTCCGGAGTCCTGTGGATGACGGGCGTCGCGTGGCCGCCACTGGCCGTGGGCACCCGCAACCCGCTCGTGGCCCGGAACCGGACGAGGAGACTCCTCGTTCCGATGGTCCTGGGCTCGATCTGCCTGTTGGCTGTGCTGGTGGCGTTGAGCACTCAGGTCCCGGCTGCGCGGATTGCCGCGGCAGCGACGGCGGCCACGTTGGCGGCGGCTCTCGTCCCCGTACCACCCAGCGAAGGTGCAAGTCTGCCCCGGCTCGCGAGCCTGGGAGCCACCGTCTTCCTGCTGGGGGTCACGGCTTTGACGACCCTCAAGGTGATCTGACAGGTTGCAGCCAACCGCACCGGAAAGCTCGCATGTGGTGCGGGTCACTACGATGGCCTCGTCATGGATGCGGACCGGTCGGCATCCGCAGCAGACCGAAGGGACGACCCCATGATCGTCAGCGAACCCAGTGCTGGGGGCACCAGATCGTCACAGGGATCCGGGTTGGGTGTCGCGATCGGGCCGGCGATCATCGCCAAGCCCGATATCCACCTGAAGACCTATGATCCGGGCGATCCGGCCAAGGAGCGCCGGCGGCTGGAGAAGACGCTGGCCAAGGCGGAGAAGCAATTGCGCAAGCTGGCGGCCAAGCCGATCCGGGCGAACGCAGCGATCTTCGGGGCCCAGCGGGAGCTGCTGCTGGATCCACGGTTGACCGACGAGGCCTATCGGCTGGTGGAGACCGGTGAGCCCGCGACCGCCGCCTGGACGTCGGCGGTGGAGCGGCACCGGCCGTGGCTGCAGGGCCTGCCGGATGCGCCGGGCCAGCTGGAGCTGGCGGACAGCGTGGAGCACCGCGTGCTGGCGCTGCTGACAGGGACGCCGACGGAGTTCGAGACCGAGGAGCCGGGCATCGTCGTGGTGGCGGTGCTCGATCCGGGCATGGCGGTCACGCTCGATCCGACGCAGGTGCTCGGGGTGGTGACGATTGGCGGCGGCGCGACCGGCCACGGTGTGATCATCGCCCGCTCCCGGGGCATCCCCACCTTTCCTGCGGCCGGTGACGACGCCGCGGGGGTGGAGAGCGGTGACACGATCGCGTTCGTCGCCCGTGGGGACCGGCGGATCGCGGTCAATCCCGACCCGGACGAGCTCGCCGAGTTCGAGAAGATCCTGCAGGACCTCGAGGAGCTGCAGGCGGAGGCCCGGGCCCACGCGCAGGAGCCCGCGGACACCGCCGACGGCACCCGCGTCGAGGTCTATGCGAACGTGCTCGCCGAGGCCGATGCCGAGGAAATGGCGGCGCTCGGCGCCGACGGCTGGGTCATCCGGACCGAGATCCTGTTCGGCGGCTCACCGCACCCGCCGACCGTCGAGGAGCAGGAA
>JAUNRO010000383.1 GCA_030544185.1 Propionibacteriaceae bacterium
ACCGGGCGAAGATAGCCGGCTTTGGCGGTCCCACCCTGATCATGCACACCCGGTTCGATGGGCTGGTCGACGTCAGCCATGCCGAGCGACTGATGGAGTGGGCAGGTGGCGACGCCCGCCTGCGGGTGTTCGACCGAGGTGACCACAACACAATCCTGTGGCGGAACACCGAGGCCTACCGTGCCGAGGTTGCCGCACTCCTCGAAAGGGCGCGGCCGACCCGCGCGGAGACATAGTCTGTGCAGCTCGAGGTCCACGCCTGGCCAGCGAATTTGCCATAATCTCATGGTGGCCACCACGCATGTTCCGCCGGCTGTCCTGGCCGCCGGCGCTTTCGTAACCCAGCACGCGCTGGCTCGTGGCCGCCGGCCTCGGGGAATCCTCGCGCTGCTCGGGGGCACGCTCGCCGCTTCTTCCGGCGTTCTCCTGGTTGCCTCGGTGCGCGAGTTCCGCGGTCATCGCACGACGATTACCCCGGTTCGGGTGGAGCAGGTGTCGTCGCTGATCCGCACTGGCCCGTTCGCGCGCACGCGCAATCCCATTTACGTGAGCATGGCCGGCGTACTCATCGCCCACGCCATCGCACGCCGCTCGGCCGCTGCGCTGATCCCGGCCGCCGCTTTTGTCGGGCTGATCAACCGGCTGCAGATCGCGCGGGAAGAGGATGCTCTCCACGAGGCGTTCGGCGCGGAATATCGCGCGTACGCGGAGACGGTGCCGCGTTGGGTGGGCCGGCGATCTGTCCGGCGGAACTGACCTCCGAAAAGTCTGTTCAGCGGCACGGACATGAACGGCTCGGCAACGTTGCATTAGCGATTGCCGACGGGTATGGCGCCGTGGGACACCGAGTGATGGAGTGACCTTGGTTCGTCCCCCAGGAGCACCCCATGAACCGTCTGATCCGAGCCATGAGCTGCCTGCTGATAGCAGTGTTTGCCCTCCTTGTCCCACTGTCGGACGCGGCGGCGCACGTGCGGAGCAGCACCGGCTACTCGACGCTCCGGCAGACTGGCGCCGACGTGCATTACGCGCTCCTGCTGGACTATTCGTTGTTCGCCAAAGCTGCCGGGCTGGGACTCACCGCGATCGAGGCGGACGGCAATGAACAGCGCAGCGCTGCGCTCGCGCAGGGCAGTGACGCCGCGCTGAGCTATCTCGGCGACCGGATCCGGGTGTATGCAGATGGAGCGCAGTGCACGGCATCGGTCGACCGGACGGGTGTCGTCGACCGTGAGGGTATGCCGTTCGCCGAGCTCGACCTCGTCTACGCTTGTCACGCCAACTCCCCGAGTGCGTACGTGATCCGCTATGAGGTCTTTCGTCCCACCGATGCGGTCGTGGACAACCACGACAACGTCGTGGACTACCAGCTCGCAGGCACCTCGGGTCGCACGATCCTGGATCGCCAGACCACGAGCCTCCGGACCGGTGATTCCTCCTCCTGGAGCACCGCCGCCCAATTCCTGAAGCTCGGCTTCCACCACATCCTGGCCGGCCTTGACCACGTGCTCTTCGTGCTCGCACTCGTGCTGGGAGCACGTGGAGCACGCTCACTTGCCTGGAGCATCACGACGTTCACCTTGGCGCACTCGGTCACCATCGGGCTGGCCGCACTCGACCTGGTGGCAGTTCCTGCGTCTGTCGTCGAGCCGTTGATTGCGCTGTCCATCGCGTTCGTCGCCTTCGATGGCGTCCTCGCCGATCCGGAACGTGTGCGGACCAGCCGCATCCGGCTGGGCGGCGTGTTCGCCTTTGGCCTCCTGCACGGGCTCGGATTCGCGGGTGCGCTGCGGATGGACGGCACCGACCCCGGCGCGTTCCTGTGGTCGCTGTTCACCTTCAACGTCGGTATCGAACTGGGGCAGGCGCTTGTGGTCGTCCTCGCTGTGCCCTTCCTGTGGGTCCTTCGGCGCCACCGCGCGCGTCTCGGTTCCGCGATCACTATCGCCGCCAGCTCCGCCATCGGCCTCCTCGGAATCCTCTGGTTCATCGAACGCCTCGTCGCCCCATCCGCCGTCTGACGCCCCCGCCACACCAGGAGAAGACAATGCCCGAGAATCGGCCCCCCGTTTCCTGGCGCAGACGCCTGCGCCATGGCCTGTACGCCACTACCGCAACCCTCGCCGCAGCCGTAGTCGGACTCCCGTTGAGTGGTGCGATCGCCCGCGCTGTTGACCCGCCCACGGCGAGCGTGTCCGGCATCGTCTTCGAGGACGCCAATGGTGACGGCGTTCGGCAGGACACCGAGCCCGGCGTGGCCGGCGTACGCGTATCCGACGGGGTGGACATCGTCGCCACGGGCGACGACGGCCGTTACTCGATCACGCTGCGCACGGACCGTCGCGCCGAGGATCTCGTCTTTATCACCCAGCCCGCCGGCTGGGCGGTGGGCGTCGACGAGTTCAAGACGCCGCGCCATTACCGACTTCTCGGTGGCTTGGCCGCGAATGCCGTGACGACGGCGGACTTCGGATTGACCCGCGATCCGGCAGCCACCTCGGATACCTTCGCGTTCGCGAACATCGCCGATCCGCACATCAACCCCCAACTGCCGGCGCAGATTGAGGAGATCAACACCACCCACGAGAAGCTGGGTTTCATCGCGGTCTCCGGCGACCTGACCAACAATGCGACAGACGCCGAGTTCGAGCGTTACAAGGCAGCCACCGCGCTGTCGGAGCTGCCCGTCTGGCCGGCTGTCGGGAACCACGAGTACTTCGGCGGCGGTGGCTCCGACTACGCCTCCCGGATCAACAACTACCGTCGCCATGTCGGCCCCGAGTGGTATTCCTTCGACTACGGCAACCGCCACTACCTGGTGCTCGAGAACAACGGCCAGGCGCCGTTCGAGGAGCAGCTGGCGTGGGTCCGGAAGGACCTCGAACTCGGTGCGGCCGGCAAGGAGGTCGTGGTCCTCGCCCACATGCCGATGAACGTCCCGTTCGGATCGCCCAGCGTCTACGACGCCTACGGCGCATTGCTGGAGCAGTACGGCACCGAGCTGATCCTGGTGGGCCACGAGCATTCGAACGACGTCGAGCCCAACAGCG
>JAUNRO010000384.1 GCA_030544185.1 Propionibacteriaceae bacterium
GATGCGCAGCGTCTTGACTGTCGACTCGCTGTCGCCATTCTTAACGGCATTTGCAAGTTTCGACTGCGCGATTCGAGAAGAAGGAGAAGACATGAGATGTGCGCTTTCTGCCTCTATTGAAATAGAGGCATAGGGCATGTTTCATGCAGGCCCAAAGGGCCCGCAAGCTCTCTCCTTCTTGCCCTCTCAGGTTACCTCGTCCTGAGGGGTGGAGCAAGCATCACTCCTGGTCAGAAGCTTGCTTGCGGTGGTGTTGGGGTGTGTTACTTTCGAATTCACCAGGGCTTTCATGGCTCCAATGAAGCGCAAAAATTATGTGGCACGCGCCGTTGCGTGTCGCCGCTGAAGTTCGGGAGAGGCTCCTCGGTATCAGGCCTGCGCTCTCGGTGTGATCGTCACGGTGCTGGGATTGAATCCCTTCCGCCCTCGAGGGTGCGCGTGGACGTGCACCGTGCAGAGTGCTCGAATCACCGAGCGTCGAGTGCCAAGGTCAGCACCATCAAATGCCGCAACTGGATCGGTTGAGTCAAGGACGGTGTTGAGCCCGGTTCCCGCTGATAGGCGAGACCGCTCGGCGTCGAGCGCGGTGATGGCCGCCTCGGCCTTGTCGCGGATGCGCTTGAGGTCGCGCCCCTCGATGATCTCCGCGTCGTAGTCGGACTGCGCTCTGGCGATCCTGCCCCGATGTGTCGTGATCTCGTCGGAGATGACCCGAAGGCGCGGGTTGTCCGGCGCTGCGACGACGCCACTGAGGTCCGGTCGTGCAAGGCGCGCGCGGATTGTCTCGACCACGTATGAGTCGATGTGCTCGCGCAACCGCATCACATGCCCCTCGCACCGGTATCGCAGGCCGTGTGCACGCAGTGGCTTGCCGCATACCTCCCCGGTGGCCGGGTCTTTCCAGCCGCAGAGGTACAGGCCGGACCCGAGATGGCGGCGGTCGGTGCCAGCGCGGTTCGTTACGCGGCTTGGATCGTCGAGGCGGTCCTGAACTGCCCACCAGGTGGCCTCTGGAACCACGGGGTCCCACTGGCTGCGCACGGGCTCTCCAGTGTCAGTGCGCAAGATGGTGCCGCGCCATGAGCGTCGCTTCCTGCCGTCAGGCTTCACGGAGGCTGGAGAGTACGTCGAGTAGCCGGCATATCGCGCGTTTCGAAGGATGCCGAGGACGGTCGACGGAGGCCAGTCTCCATCTTCTGGTACTGGTCGTGGAGGCAGTCCGTCCGCGGCTCGCTTCTCATTGCGCTCTAGAGCGAGGGTTCGGGTGTGGCGGGGGAGTGGTGGCACGCTGGGGATGTCGGGGCCGGTCTTGCCGGAGAGCGCCGCTGCGATCGCCCGTAGGGAGGCTCCGGCAGTGAATGCCTGATAGATGGCCGCGACTGCCTGCGCCTCATGGGCGATGACCTCTCCCTTGAGGGTGTAGCCAAGTGGGCGTACGCCTTTCGGCGGGCGCCCCTGCTCTGCACGCTGCCGTTGGGCACGACTTTGTCTTTCGCCTTTGACCGCGATCTCGCTGCGTGCGATGGCTGAGAAGAGGTCTGCGCTGAGGCGCCCCGCCGCGGTGGTGCAGTCGATGTCGGAGCCCTTGACAAAGGTCAGGAGTATCTCGTGACGCTGCGCTGTCTCGATGATGCGCACCCCGTCCGCGCGGTTCCGTTCCAGGCGGGGCCATTCCTGTGCGACGACGACGTCGATCAGCCCTCGCTCGATGTCGGCGAGCAGGCGTTCGAAGGCGGGGCGCTTCGTGCCCGTACCGGAGATGTCGTTGTCCTCGTAGACCCCTGCTGGAGTCCATCCTCTAGCCTTGATGAGCGCCTCGGCGTCCTCCCTGTGGCGGTCCACACCCAGGCGACGGTTCTCGCGATCCTGAGAGATCCGCAGGTAGACGGCGGCCCGCCGAGGCTCAGCACTCATGGAGTCAGTCTACGTCAAAGGTTATTCGGCTACGGAACGTGGTTGAGTTTAGATTTGCGGTCTAACCTCTAAAGTGATGAGGTGCGCTCATGGTCGATCGGCCGAGGACGCGGTGTCGAGGTCGTGCGCAGAGACACACCACGGGACTTCCCGTATGTCATGATTAGAATTCGCCGCGCCCCAGCCAAAAAGACCTTCTAGGGAGGATTGATGACCGTACGGGTCTCGGTGTCTCCTGACGTACTCCTGTGGGCGCTCGACCGAGCGCCCGACCCGGACGCGGTCGCCATAGCGTTCCCTGGCATCGACCGATGGGTATCTGGTCAAGCGGGGCCGACGGTCAAGCAGCTCCATGACTTCGCCGCACGCACCGGCACGGCCTACGGGTACTTCTTTCTGCAGGCGCCACCCGGGATTGAGTTGCCTATCGAAGATTTTCGGGAGGGCTTCGGCGGAGAGCGATACCGTAGTCCGTCCGTGAACCTGCTTGCAGTTTTACACCAGAGCCTGCGCCGACAGGATTGGTATCGCGACTACGCCATTGAGAATGGCTTCGCGGAGGTGGATGTCGTCGGCCGCGGAGTTGCGATGTCTCCGGTTCAAGCTGCCGCCGACATGCGCAGAGAAATGAACTACGAGGTTCGGAACCGGGTTGGCAATTGGAGTGATCAACGAAAGCGCCTGATAAACGCTTTCGAGGCACTGGGTGGACTGACTGTTGTCACGTCGATGGTCGAGAACAACACGCACCGGCCACTTGATGTGGACGAGTTCCGAGGATTTAGCCTTGTCGACCAGATGGCTCCACTCGTTTTCGTGAACGCGCGTCAAACGATCAATGGGCAGCTCTTCACCCTGGCTCACGAATTCGCCCATATTTGGAAAGGGGTCGGTGGGATCAGTGACGAGGACCTGCGCTACGAACCGCACAGTGAGGTCGAACGTTGGTGCAATCGCGTCGCGTCTGAGTTTCTAGTTCCAGCCGCGGACTTGCGTGAACGTCACCAAGCGGTTGCGTCGCTACACCTCACTGATCAAATTGAGAACCTTGCGAGTGACTATCGCTGTGGGACCCTCGTCGTTCTCCAAGCCTTGCGTCGCGATCGTCTATACGAATTCGAA
>JAUNRO010000385.1 GCA_030544185.1 Propionibacteriaceae bacterium
GCGGCGGCCTCCCAATAGTTGCGCACCGCGATCGCGCCGATTGCGGCGACTGAGACCAGCAGGTCGATGCCGATCACTTTGGCGGTCAGCGCGCGCCACGCCTTGATGACGACGCGGGTGCCGGCGATGATTGCAGCGGCGATCATCAGGCCGTCGCCCCAGGCCGAGGAGTCGAAGACCCGGCTTGCCGTGAGCGAAGCGAGGATCAACAGCCCCGAGATGGTGGGCACGGCCCAGTGGCTGTTCAGCCAGGTCCGGACCTTGTTCATGGGTGTTCCCTTTCAGGTGGTGTCGGTGGTGCTTGGGGCGTTGGGGATCGACTCGCCGCGGGGCCCGGATTCGACGGGCCCCGAACGCTGGCGGGAATGATCACAGGGACTGATCAGAACGCGGCGGGCGTGGCCTTGTATCCGGCTTTCGCCACCGCGGCGACCAGGTCGTCGGCGGAGACCCGCGCAGGATCGTGGAAGACCTCGATGCGGGCGGAGGCGAAGTGGACGGTCACGGACTCGACGCCGGGGATCCTGCCGACCTGCTTCTCGATCTTTGCCACGCAGGACGGGCAGGAGAAGCCCTCCGCCCGGAGGGTGGTCTTCTTGGTGGCGGTCGTGACGTTCATGGTGGCCCTTTCGTCAGAGGTGAATCATCTGGTGATGACTTCACGTTATGAAGATCGGGCGATTCGTTCCTTGACGAAGATCAAGTACGCCGGGTGTGTGCCGGGGCGGGATTGTCGGCGCGTTGATTCGGCAGCGACTCGGTAGCGGCTGCTGCAGGGAGACGACTCAGGAATAGTCCGCGGTGATCCGGCGGGCCGCGCCGTCGATCGTCATCTCCCCACCGTGCGGAAGGATCCACTGGGGTCGAGTGTGGCCGAAGGGCACGCCGACGCAGATCACCGCATCGGGGTTGTAGCGCTCCACCATCTCGATGACCGCGTCGCGCTGTTCTGCCCGCAGGCGCGCCCGCTCGGCTGCGTCGGGGCGTCGCTCGAAGTCCGAGGTCGGGGGCCTCGCGACCACGACGGCCTCCACTGCGGCCAGCATGTCCCGCTCGCCGAGTGCGCGCAGCACCCGGCTCACCTCCCGCGCGGGCGGCAGATCTTCGGAGGTCTCCAGCAGCATCACGCCGCCTTCGAGCACCCAGGGGTCGTCGGAGAAACGGCCGGCGGCCAGCACGTAGTGCAGGGTCTCGAGGCACCCGCCCCACGTGGAGCCCGTCACCTGACGTTCGGGGCCTGCCCACGTCCAGGGTTCGGTCGGCTCACGTTCGCCGAACTCGCTGAGGGCGCGCGGGTCCCGCCAATCGTGGCCGACGTCCTCGGACTCGCCGGGGTCGACGATCTCGAGCGTCTCACCGGTCAGCAGTGCTGCTCGCAGGGAGCGGGCGTGGATGTCGTCCACGGCCGGCCCGGGACCGAGATGCACCTGGGAGGAGCCGCCATAGAAGCTGGCGATTCCCAGACCCCACAGCCACTGGTGGATGTTGGTGTTGTCGCTGGTGCCGAGGAACGGCTTCGGATCCCGCTCGGGGAGGGCGGGGTCGAGAAAGGGGATGACTGTGATCTGGTCCTCGCCCCCGACGCTCGCCAGGATCGCACGCACTGACGGGTCGCCGAACGCTGCGTTGATGTCCTCCGCCCGCTCCTCCGGGGACGCGTCGAGCTGACGCGTCGTCGGGTATTCGACCGGGACGAGGCCGGTTAGTTCAGCGAGCCGCGCCATCGCCTGCTCATGCACCGTGGGGGCGAACCCGGGCGCGGCGAAAGACGGCGACAACACGGCGATGCGATCACCGGGTCGAGCCTTGGTCGGGTGGACGAGGTGGGGGGCCATGCGCACATCCAACCAGCGCGATCCCGATTGGGCACGCGCACATTGCCGCCTCAGGCGCCGTATTGGTCACTTGTCCAATGGTCAGTATGCGTGACACCTTCCGCCGCTGCACCACCACGAGCGGTAGGCGGTGCCGCGACCAGGGACGAGGGTGGTCGATCCGGTGTGGACCGCGGGGATGCCCCACTCGTTCCAGCCGCACTGGACGGAGATGGAGATCGTGCGGACCTGCGGAGGAACCCGCACCGCGTAGGTCGCCTGGCGCGAATCCCATGGTGAGGGATAGAGCGTCGCAAGCCGGGGCAGTTCCTCGCCCGCGACCCAGAAGCTCACCGGATCGGGGCTGGCTGAGGCGCAGGTCACGGTGCCCCGGATGACGGTGGCGGCCTCGGCGCTGGGAGCGGTCTGGATCATCGCGCCGACGAGCGCTCCGGTGATGCCGAGGGACATGGCGATCTTCTGGACGGTCTTCATGGGCGCTCCTGTGGGAGAGGGCCGCGCTCGGGGTGCGCGCAGTGTTCTCTGAGGCTAGGTCAGAAATTAGTTTCTGACCATTGGTTTTGACATTGTTTCTCCTGAGCGTGTGAACCTGTCCGCGCCGGTGTCGCCAGCCTCCACCTCGCAGCATCGGTGTCCACTTCGCGGCGTGAGGACTCACCTCGCCGCCCGAGGTGGGTGGTTGCTGGGTGGCTCGGCATCGACCTCGCAGCATCGGTGTCCACTCCGCAGCATGAGGCCGACTTAGTGACGTGCATGCATGTCCTCAGGTGGATCTGGTGCTGCGTGGTCGGCGCTCGTGCTGCGTGGTCAACGCTCGGAGCGTCCCTCTCCCATTCATCCGAAACGCCTCGGGCCAGCAACGGGACGGGCGTCCCGCTGCTGGCCCGAGATGGCGTGGATGCCCTGACATCTTCGCCAGGGCTGGTGTTTGGTCAGATCAGTCGCATGATCACGATGACCAGGATGATGACAACCAAGATGCTGATGAGTGTTCCGATAAGTCCACGGCTCATTGTGATTCCCCATTCCTGAAAACGTTCATCCAGAGTATCGACTCATCGCTATAGGGCCACTGCCGGGGGGTCGCGTTCACCGAATCGTTGCCAGGCGGCCCCAAGCGTCTACACTGTCCGGCCGTGGTCCCACCCCCGGATGCGTGGGGTCTCGACCCGCATGGTCGGGCCAGCGTCCTGAGGTCCC
>JAUNRO010000386.1 GCA_030544185.1 Propionibacteriaceae bacterium
GGCGTGCAGCGGCTGGTGGGGACGCTCGTCGGTCTGGGCGTCTATGCCTTGATCTTGTGGTGGGCGCCGACGGGGGTGTGGCTGGTGTTGTTGGTCTTCGCGCTCCAGTTCGCCATCGAGATGCTGATCGTTCGCAACTACGCGGTCGCGGTCGTGTTCATCACCCCGATCGCGCTCACGATCGCCGCTGCGGGCGCCCGCGCCTTGGACCCCGTGCGGCTCATCCTCGAGCGCGGGATCGACACCCTGATCGCGGTCGTGATCGCGCTTGGGGTGCTGTGGCTGGTCGGGCGTGGCAGCAGCCTGCTCCTGGTGCGCGCCCATGCCCGCCGCTCGATCCTCGCGACCGAGGGTGTGATGCGGGATCTGGCCGAGAGCCGGTATGCCAGTGCGGATGCGCGGAAGAACCGGCGGCACCTCTATTACGAGCTGCTGGAGCTGGAGCGGGCCCTGGCCCAGGCGCTCGCCGACGATCCGAAACAGGTCGCGCCCTATCGCGACATGGTGGAGGAGGTCGCGACCCTGGGCTATCTCGTGCTCGGTGCGTGTTGGCATCCCCAGGTTCGCCGCGCCCGCGAAGCGTTCGGCCGGGCGGTCGAACCGTTGCAGGCGATCAAGGCCCATCCAATCCACCTGGGACGGGCCGCCGGCCACATCGAGGCCGATGTGCTCGCCGTGCGGCGCGTGATCACCGACTGGCGCTGAGGCGTTCGGCGATCCGGGCTGCCTCGGCGGTCAGATTGGCCCGGGCCGGCGCCGCCCACAGCCGGGTTCCCCCTGGAGTTCGATAGAGCGGATCGAGGCCCAGGAGGTGGCTCAGGACCCGCTGCCGGCCGCGGCGGAAGTCGTCGAGCGGCACGTCGGCGTACTCCACCCGCACATCGCGGCAATAGCGCGCGTATCGCTCCGGATCCGCGCCGAGGATCGCCAGATCTGCATCGCACAGCCGTGCGCCGTTGTCATCGCCGTCGGCCGGCGCGTGGGTGGCGGTGAGGCGGACGAGGCGGGCGGTCTCGGTGACGTCGGCGCGGGGGAGCAGCCCCGCCAGCGCGCGCTCGGCGAGCCGGGCCGAGGCCTCCTCATCCGCGCCCGCCTCGCCGGCATGGATCGCGTCGTGGAACCAGGCCGCGAGCTCGACCACCTGCTCCGCACCGCCCAGGGCGGCCAGCGAATCCAGGCAGTGCTCCAGATGCCGCGGGTCGTGATAGCGCCGGTGCTGCTCACCCCAACGGCTCAGCAGCTCCTCGGCCACAGCGTCGGCCGTGGTCTCGGAGCGCAGCGGCCACCGCTGATGCAGCCGCTCGCGACGGGCGTCCCGCTCGGCCTTCGCCGCCGCCTTCGTGACCCGCAGCCCGGATTCCCGCAGCGCTTGGATCAGGCGCTTGGTGGGCGCCTGGATTGCCCCCGCGGTGAGACAGGCGCCGAGCAGCCGCTCGGGCACGTCGTAATGGTCGCGGTCGAACCCTCGGGGATGCACCCCGGCTTGCTCGGCCACCTCGTGCAACTCCTCCAACGAGGCGTCGGAGACCATGTGCGCGAAGAGCTGACCGCGATGCGGCCAGGCTGGGGTGTCGATCCAGACCGTCACGCCTGCATGGTGCGGGCGAGCTCGACGAGCGTACGCACGGCGACGCCCGTGCCCCCGGCCGGGATCTCACCGTTGGGTGAGTTCTCGTTGAAGCTGCCGCCGGCGATATCCAGGTGCGCCCAGTCGATCGCCTCATCGACGAACGAGCGCAGGAACGACGCCGCGATCGACGCGCCGCCCCAGCGACCGCCGCCGGACTTGAGGTCGGCGACCTTGGACTCCAGGGCCTTGGCGCTCCACTCGCCCATGGGCAGGCGCCAAGCCTGTTCACCGGCGGTCTCGGCCGCGGCCAGGACCCGCTCGGCAACGTCGTCGGAGTCGGAGAACACTCCGAAGATCTCGGTGCCGAGCGCCACCATGGCGGCACCGGTCAGCGTCGCGACGTCGACGATCAGGTCGGGCTGGTCCTCCGCGCCGCGCGCAAGACCGTCGGCCAGGACCAGCCGGCCCTCGGCGTCGGTGTTGTAGTTCTCCACGGTCTTGCCGCCATAGATCGACAGCACGTCCGACGGGCGAAACGCCGTATCGCTCGGCAGGTTCTCGGCCAGGCAGCCATAGGTCGTCACGTTGACCCGCAGCCCGAGCTGGGCGATGGCGTGGGTCGCCGCGATCACCGCGGCGGCGCCGGCCATGTCACAGCGCATCGTGGCCATGGAATCGCCGGGCTTGAGGTTGAGCCCGCCGGAGTCGAACGTGATGCCCTTGCCGACCAGCACCAGATGTGCCTTCGCGCGCGCTGGGGCGTACGCCAGGCGGACCAGCCGCGGGAGCTGCGCGGAGCCGCCGCCGACCGCCATGTGCCCGCCGAACCCACCGGCGGTCAGATCACCCTCGTCGAGCACCTGGGTCTTGACCTTGGTGCCCTGCACGAGGTGCACGGCGGCCTCCGCGAACGACTCCGGATAGAGGAAGTTGGGTGGCAGGTTGACCCATTCGCGGGCGACCAGCTGGGCTTCGGCGACGATGCGTGCCGATTCCACGATCGCGTTGTCGGCGACCGAGGAGATGATGTCGAACTCGGGGAGGGTCTTCTCCTCGGGCTCGGCGGTGACCGGGGCATAGCAATAATGGCCGAGGAGCGTGCCCTCGACCACGGCGCCCAGCAGCTCGGGCTCATCGGCCGGCAGCGCGACTGCAACCCGGCGGACACCGGTCATCCCCGCAACCAGGCGTGCGGCCGCCCCGGCGGCCTTGCGGACGCCGTTGGGCGTCGGTTCCGTATCGCCCATGCCGACCACGATGAGCCGGGAGCCGTTGAGACCGGGCAGGAGCGTGACCGACCCCGGCTTGGGCTTGGCGCCCAGGGCGGCGGCCATGTCGGCGACCGAATGCCCGAACTTGCGCTCATAGCCACGGGCGACTTGGCCGGGCAGCTGAACCGAGGTCGACT
>JAUNRO010000387.1:0-488 GCA_030544185.1 Propionibacteriaceae bacterium
TTCCCAAACTGCTCACGTCGGGCACGATCGAGGTCGCGCCGCTGGCCTACATGCGCGGACGTACGCTCAACGACGCCTTCATCATTCTGGACGAGGCGCAGAACACCTCGATGGAGCAGATGAAGATGTTCCTCACCCGTCTCGGCTTCAACTCGAAGATGGTCGTCACCGGTGACGTGACCCAGGTCGATCTGCCCGGCGGCACGAAGAGCGGCCTGCGCGGCGTGCAGGGCATCCTGGACGGCGTCGACGACATCGAGTTCTGCACCCTCACCAACCGCGACGTGGTGCGTCACAAGCTGGTGGGCAGGATCGTGGCCGCCTACGATCAGTTCGAATCCCTGTCGACCGAACGGAAGCGCGCACGGTGATCGATCTCAACAACGAATCGGGTATGGAGGCCGATGAGCTGGGCCTCATCGAGTTGGCCCGCTTCGCGCTCGACAAGCTGAGGATCCATCCGCAGGCGGACCTGTCGATCCTGCTGG
>JAUNRO010000387.1:498-2977 GCA_030544185.1 Propionibacteriaceae bacterium
ACCATGGCGCAGTACCACGAGCGTTTCATGGACCTGCCCGGCCCGACGGACGTGATGAGCTTCCCCATGGACGAGCTCCGCGCTCCGGACGAGGACGAGGATCCTCCCATCGGATTGCTCGGTGACATCGTGCTCTGCCCGCAGGTCACCGCCCGCCAGGCGGCCGAGAACGGGCGCGAGCCGGAGGCCGAGGCCGAGTACCTCCTCATCCATGGCCTGCTGCACCTCCTCGGTCACGACCACGCTGAGCCAGAAGAGAAGGCCGTGATGTTCGGCCTCAACGACCGGATCATCGCGGCATGGGATCTGGCGAGAAGCTGACCGGCACCTCAGAGCTCCGCCGGAGCCTCGGACTCGGGGAAGCCGTCGCCATCGGCGTGGCCTCGATGGTGGGTGCCGGCGTGTTCGTCGTGTGGTCCCCGGCCGCGGCTTCCGCGGGTGATCTCCTCCCGGTGGCACTGGTCCTCGCGGCGCTCGTGGCCTGGGCCAACGCCACCTCGTCTGCGCAGTTGGCCGCGCAGTATCCGGCGGCCGGAGGGACCTACGTCTACGGGCGGGAGCGACTCGGCCCGTGGCCCGGTTTTCTCGCCGGATGGAGTTTCGTCATCGGGAAGACCGCCTCGGTCTCCGCGATGGCGCTCGCCCTCGCCGCGTACCTCGCACCCCCGGCCTGGGAGAAGCCGGTTGCCGTCGCCGCAGTCTGGGCGCTGGTGGGCATCAACCTGTTGGGCGTCTCCCGGACGGCGCAGGCGGCGAAGGTGCTGGCCACCCTCGCGCTGATCGGCATCTTCACCGCACTGGGTGTGGGCTGGCTGGGGGAGTCCACGGTCGCCACCTTCGGCTGGTCAGACATCGAGGGCGGCGCGTACGGCGTGCTCCAGGCCGCCGGGCTGCTGTTCTTCGCCTTCGCCGGGTATGCCCGGATCGCGACGATGGGGGAGGAGGTCCGCGATCCCGAACGCACCATCGGACGCGCCATCATCACCGCGCTGACCATCGTGCTGGTGCTCTACGCCGCCGTCGGGGTCAGCCTGCTGCTGCTCGTCGGCCCCGAATCGCTGGCGGTCTCCTCTGCGCCGCTGACACTTCTCGTGGCGGGCCACCCCGTCGCAGCGTGGGTGCTGGTCGGCGGGGCGGTGGCCGCCATCGCCGGAGCCCTCCTCGGGCTGCTGTCCGGCATCGGGCGGACCTTCCTCGCCATGGCGCGCGAGGGTGACCTGCCCCGCTTCTTCGCCCACACCCACCCACGTACCAAGGTGCCGCACCGCATCGAGCTGCTGGTGGGCATCGTGGTGACGATCGTCGTCCTTGTCGCTGACCTGCGTGGAGCCATCGGCTTCTCGTCCTTCGGGGTGCTGCTGTACTACTTCGTGGCGAACGTGTCGGCCTACACGCAGGACGACGCCCACCGTCGCTACCACCGCGCGTGGCAGGTCTTCGGCGCGGCGCTGTGCCTGGTGCTGGTCGTCACGCTGCCCTGGCCCTCGATCGTCGGCGGTGCGGTGGTGCTGCTGGCCGGCGCGTCATGGCGGGTTCTCCGTCAGCGTGTTGCGTTAGACTCCCTCCGTCAGAAGTTGTCCCTAACCGAGCGAGTTGATCGGATCCCGTGACCCAGTCCGAATGGATTGAGCTGGGCGTCGCCCTGCTGTGCGCCATCGGCGCCTCCCTGCTGGCCGCGGCGGAGACCGCGCTGAGCGTCATCACCAAGTCCCGTGCCGAGAAGCTCGTCGACGACGACGTGCGCGGCGGAGAGCGCATTCTCCTCATCACCCAGGACCCGGCCCCCACCATCAACGCGGTCATGGTGGCCAGGATGGCGCTGGAGATCAGCTCCATCGTCGTGGTCACGATCGTGATGTTCACCCAGTTCCAGGTGGATTGGCAGCGTGCCCTGGTGACGATCGGCATCATGTTGGCCGTCTCGTTCATCCTCTGGGGCGTGGCGCCGCGCACCATCGGGCGTCAGAAGCCCGAGTCCACACTGCGGATGTTCGGACCGGTGCTGTCGGCACTGACGACGGTGCTGGGGCCCATCGCCCAACTGATGATCTACCTCGGAAACGCGCTGACTCCGGGCCGCGGCTATGCGGATGGCCCGTTCGCGACCGAGGCGGAACTGCGTGACATGGTCGACTTCGCCGTGGCCCAGGAACTCATCGAGGCCGGCGAATCCAAGATGATCCACTCGGTCTTCGAACTGGGTGACACCATCGTCAAGGAAGTCATGGTGCCCCGCACGGATGTGGTCTTCGTGACCCGCGACAAGACGCTGCGCCAACTGCTGTCGCTGGCCCTGCGCTCGGGCTTCTCGCGCATCCCCGTGATCGGTGAGGACCTGGATGACATCATCGGCGTCGCGTACCTCAAGGACGTCGCCAAGCGGATCCACGACTTCCCGGATGCGGAGCGACTCGAGACGGTCGGCGACATCATGCGTCCCGCCGCCTTCTGCCCCGATTCGAAGCCCGTCAGCGAGCTG